>NZ_JBHWJJ010000086.1:0-35071 GCF_042732005.1 Streptomyces sp. NPDC059851
GTCCACGGGACCGTGGCACCGGGCCCCTTCGTACGTCTACGCCGCTCCCGGCGGCGCGCTCAGGCCGCCGAGGGGTCCGGGCTCGGCGCGGGGCGCCGGCTCGCGATGACCTTGTTCGCGAGCGAGCGCGGGCTGGTGAGGAAGCCGAAGCCCCACGACATGTGCATCGTGGTGATGGCCACCGGGATCTGCAACCGCGCCTTGAGGGAGAGGCCCTTGCCCGCCGGGATCGAGCCGAGTGCGATCCCCGCGAGGTAGCCGGCCGGGACCACGAAGGCCCACGGGGTCACGGCCGCACCCGCCACCACGCCGGCCGCGATCGCGCAGACGGCGGCCGGCGGGGCCAGGTAACGCATGTTGATCGAGCCCGCGTGGTAGCGGGCCACCACGTGCCGCCAGCGGCCGTAGTCCTTGTACTGCTTGGCCAGCGCCCGCACCGTGGGCCGCGGCCGGTACTGGACCTTCAGCTCGGGCGAGAACCAGATCAGTCCGCCGGCCTCGCGGATGCGGAAGTTCAGCTCCCAGTCCTGGGCCCGGATGAACTCCTCGTTGTAGCCGCCCGCCCGCTCCAGCGCCGCGCGCCGGAACACGCCCAGGTACACCGTGTCCGCCGGGCCGGCCTCGCCGCCGGTGTGGAAGGCCGCGTTGCCGACGCCGAGCTTCGAGGTCATCGCCGCGGCGACCGCCTCCTCCCAGGCGTTCTCGCCCTCGGCGTGCATGATGCCGCCGACGTTCTGCGCACCGGTCTCCTCCAGGAGGCGGACGGCGGTGGCGATGTAGTTCGGCGAGAGCATGCCGTGGCCGTCGACGCGCACCACGACCGGGTGACGCGATGCCTTGATGGCGGCGTTGAGTGCGGCCGGGGTGCGGCCGGACGGGTTCGGAACGGTGACGACGCGGGGGTCCTCGCGTACGAGCTCGGCGGCGATCTCGTCGGTGCGGTCCGTGGACGGCCCCAGCGCGATCACCACCTCCATCTCACCGGCGTACTCCTGTCCGAGGATGTGGCGGACGGAGTTGCGCAGGTGGCGCTCCTCGTTGAGCACCGGCATGATCACCGAGACTGCGGGCTGCTGGGCGGGCATGTGGTCCTTCAAGGTCGGGTATCGGTGTCACGTTACCGCGTACGGGGGAAACGGGTGCGCGCCGCCTGATCGGTGGGGACCGAGGCTGATCGTATGGGCCTACTGTTCTGACGATCTGACCATTATGTCCGTTTCGGCTTCCTCTGGTCCGTCCCTACCGGCCCCGGCTGCCCCCGCGGAGGTGTCCCCCGTGCCCCAGCCACCCCGTCCTCCCCGCCCCGCCCGGCCCGCGCACCTGCCCCCGCACCAGCACCTGCACCCGCGGCCGCAGCGCACCCGGCGCGGCCGGGCCCCGGACCGCCGCCGGGCCGACCGGCCCCGCGGCGAGCGACCCCGGTGGGGGGTGCGGCTCGCGGGCGGGCTGGCGGCGGTCGTCCTGGGCTCCGGGGCCGTCGGGCACGCGGTCATGACCGGCCTGGACACCGGCATCGAGCGGGTGGACCCGTTCAAGGACATGAAGAACCGCCCCCAGGCCGGACACGGCCTGAACTTCCTCCTCGTCGGCACTGACGGCCGCGACCGGATCAGCCGGGAGGACCGGCGCGAGTACCGTCTCGGCGGCGCCCCCTGCCACTGCACCGACACCGTGATGCTGGTGCACCTCTCGGCCGACCGGAAGCGCGCCAGCGTCGTCAGCCTGCCCCGCGACAGCTACACCGAGCTGCCCGCACACCGCGACGAGTCCAGCGGGAAGCAGCACGGCCCGCACCCCGTGAAGCTGAACGCCGCCTACGCCGAGGGCGGCCCCCAGCTGACCGTCCGCACCGTCGAGCACATGACCCGCGTCAAGATCGACCACTACCTGGAGGTCGACTTCACCAGCTTCATGAAGACGGTCGACGCGATGGGCGGCGTGGAGGTCTGCACCGCCAAGGTCCTCGACGACCGGAACACCGGCCTGCACCTGCTGCCCGGGACCCACCGGCTGAGCGGCGGCCAGGCCCTGCAGTACGTACGCTCCCGCCAGGTGGACGGCGCCGCCGACCTCGGCCGGATGCAGCGCCAGCAGCGGTTCGTGGCCGCCCTCATCAAAAGGGCCACCACCGGCGGGGTGCTGCTGAACCCGGTGAAGTTCAAGGAGGTCAGCTCCACGCTGCTGGGCTCGGTACGGGCCGATCCCGGCTTCGGCTCGGAGCAGATGCTGGCCCTCGGCCAGGCCATGCGCGACTTCGCCCCGTCCTCGTCGGAGTTCGCCTCCGTGCCGATCGGGGACCCGTCCTTCCCGGTCAAGGGCATCGGCTCCACGGTGAAATGGGACGAGCCGAAGGCCGCAGAGCTCTTCGAAGCGCTGCGCCAGGACCGCCCGCTGGCCCCCTCCTCCGCGCCCGGACGGCCCGCCCGCCCGCAACAGCCGCCCGCCGTGCCCGTGGACGTACCGCCCGAGCGGATCCGGATCCGGGTCGAGAACGGCACCCGGATCGACGGGCTTGGCGGCCGGGTGGACGCGGCACTGCGCGCCACCGGCTTCGACACCACCGGCACCCCGGGCAACGGGGCCGGCCGCGACGTCAAGCGGACGGTGATCGCGTACGACCCGCGCTGGGACCGTTCCGCCCGCACGGTGTCCGCCGCGCTGCCCGGCAGCGCACTGCGTGCCGTGCCGGGTCAGGGCCGGACGGTGCTGGTGATCGCCGGAACGGACTACCGGAAGGTGGTGCCGGTCCGGCCGGAGGATCCGAACCAGGGACGGTTCGGGGTGCTCACCGGCGAGCAGGTGGTCTGCGGCAGGTAGCCGCCCGGGTCTCAGGGCGGGCGGCCGGTCCCTGCGTGCCCGGAGGTCGGGCGGCCGGTCTGCTGCGGGCGGCGCGTCGGTCTCAGTCGTCGAAGCCCTGGGCGGCCCGCTCCTCGCGCAGCGCCATGATCGCCCGGCGGCGGGCCAGCCGGTGCGTGCGGCGGATCTGGGCCTCCTGGTAGCGCCGCTTGTCCTGGTCGGTCTCGGGAACCACGGGCGGGACGGTGCGCGGCTTGCCCTCGCCGTCCACGGCCGTGAAGACGAGGTAGGCGCTGCCGACCTGGGTGGCGGGCGTCGACTCGTTCCACCGCTCGGCCAGGACCCGTACGCCGATCTCCATCGAGGACCGGCCGGTCCAGTTGACCTGCGCCTTGACGTGAACCAGGTCACCCACGCGGACCGGGGCGAGGAAGGCCATCTCGTCCATGGAGGCGGTCACGGCCGCACCGCCCGAGTGGCGGCCGGCGACGGCGCCCGCCGCGTCGTCGACGAGTTTCATGATCACGCCGCCGTGCACCGTGCCCAGCAGATTGGTGTCGTTGGCGGTCATGATGTGGCTGAGGGTGGTCCGCGAGGCCGCGGTGGGCTTTCCCTGCAGGTCGCCCGCCGTCACGCCCGGTATCTGTGTCATACCGCTACCTTAAAGCCGACGTACAGGCATCAGCTGTGCAACAGCACCGGCACGAAGCACGGACCGGACTGTCGCCCACCTCCTGCGACCGGGCATTCTATGCGGCATGAACGAGTGGCCGGATGGGCGCGGTGACAGCCGCGAGGACGGGTACGGGCGCGGCAGCGCGCAGGCACAGCCGGAGGGCGCCCGGCGGATGCCGCACGTCCAGCGACGCGGGCCGGGACTGCCCCAGCAGCCCCAGCGGCCCCCGCAGCCCCCGGCAGCCCGGCCGGGCCGGCCGCCTGCGCCGGCGTACGGGGTACCCCAGCAGCAGTCCCACGGCCAGGACGCGTACAACGCCTACGACAGCGGCTACAACACCGGCCAGGTCTACGGCACGCCGCAGCGCAGCCCGCAGCAGCGCCCGGGCGGCCCCGGTGGTCCCGGCGGTCCGGGCGGTCCCGGCGGGCCGGGTCAGCCGCCGTCGGCCCGGCCGGGCGGCCGCGGCCCCGCCGCAGCCCCTGACTGGCGCCGGCGCATCAAGGTCGGCTCGATCGTCCTGGGCACGGTCCTGCTGGTGACCACCGTCGGCACCTACTTCTGGGCCGACTCCAACGTGCGCCGCGAGGTCGACCTCGCCAAGGTCATCGAGCGCCCGAAGGACGACGACTGCACGACGTACCTGATCGTCGGCTCCGACAGCCGCGAGGGCATGACCGATGAGGAGAAGAAGAAGCTCCACACCGGCTCCGCCGAGGGCAAGCGCACCGACTCGATGATGATCCTGGCCGCCTGCTCCGGCGGCAACACCATGATCTCGCTGCCGCGCGACTCGGACGTGGAGATCCCCAACTTCGTCGGCTCGGAGTCGGGCAAGTCCCGGCCCTCCGCCGGCCGCAACAAGCTGAACGCCGCGTACGCGATGGACGGCCCCGAGCTGCTGGTCCGCACGGTGGAGCACAACACCGGCCTGCGCATCGACCACTACGCCGAGATCGGCTTCGCGGGCTTCGCCAACATCGTCGACGCGCTCGGCGGCGTCGAGATGAACATCGAGAAGGGCTTCAAGGACGAGAAGTCCGGCGCCGACTTCCAGGCCGGCGAGCAGACCCTCAACGGCGAGCAGGCGCTGGCCTTCGTCCGCACCCGGTACGCGTTCGCCGAGTCGGACCTGGCCCGTACGAAGAACCAGCAGAAGTTCCTGGCGGCCCTGGCCAGCCAGGCGGCCACCCCGGGCACCGTCCTCAACCCGTTCAAGCTGTACCCGGTGCTCGGCGCCGGCCTGGACACGCTGATCGTGGACAAGGACATGTCCCTGTGGGACATGGGCGAGATGTTCTTCGCGATGAAGGGCATCAGCGGCGGCAACGGCACCTCGATGAACATGCCGATCGCGGGCGAGCGGGGCGGGAACCTGCTCTGGGACAAGCCGAAGGTCAAGCAGATCGTCCAGCAGATCCAGAACGACGAGAAGGTCACGGTCACCGGCAACTGACCCGGGCGCCCGTCGCCCGGTGTCGAACGGCCCCTGCTCAGCGGTCACTGAGCAGGGGCCGTCGACGTCCGCCGGTACGGCGGGTCAGCTGTCCGGGGAGAACCGGAGCGCCTTGGGGGGCAGCTCGGCGCCGCACCAGACGCGGGCGCCGGCCCGCAGTTCGTTGTCCGCTCCGACGACGGCGCCGTCGCCGATGACCGCGGCGTCGACCACGGTGCGCGGGCCGAGCGTGGCACCGACACCGATCAGGCTGGCGTTGACCTGCGAGTCCGGGCCGATGACGGCGTCGTCGAGGACGATGGAGCCGGTCACGACCGCGCCCGCCCCGACGGTGGCCCCGCCGCCGACGACGGTGCCGCCCGAGAGCTTGGCGCCGGGCGCGACCCGCGCCCCCGGCAGGACCAGGGACTCGCCGCGCGGCCCCGGCACGGCCGGCGAAGCCACGACACCGCGGACCAGGTCGGCAGAGGCCTGGACGAACGACTCGGGCTTGCCGAGGTCCAGCCAGTACGCGTTCTCGGTGACGCCGTGGAGCAGGGCGCCGTCGGCGAGGAGGCCGGGGAAGGTCTCGCGCTCGACGGAAACGGGCCGGCCGGCCGGGATGGAGTCGATCACGCTGCGTCGGAAGACGTAGCAGCCGGCGTTGACCTGGTCGGTGATGATCTCCTCGGGGGTCTGCGGCTTCTCGGTGAAGGCCAGCACCCGCCCGTCGGCGTCGGTGGGAACCAGGCCGAACGCGCGCGGGTCCTCGACCTGCACCAGGTGCAGGGTGACGTCGGCGGAGGCCGCCCGGTGGGCGTCGACGAGGCCGGCGATGTCGAGGCCGGTGAGGATGTCGCCGTTGAAGACGAGGACCGGGTCGTCCGGGCCGCCGGTCAGCCGGCGGGCGGCATTGCGGATGGCTCCGCCGGTGCCCAGGGGCTCGTCCTCGACGACGTACTCCAGCCGCACCCCGAAGTCGGAGCCGTCACCGAAGTACGGCTCGAAGACCTCCGCGAGGTAGCAGGTGGCCATCACGATGTGCGTGACGCCCGCCGCCCGCGCCCGGGCTATCTGGTGTGCGAGGAACGGCACCCCGGCCGCCCGCACCATGGGCTTCGGGGTGTTCACCGTCACGGGGCGCAGCCGCGTCCCCTGCCCCCCGACCAGCAGGATCGCTTCCAAATTCCTTCTCCCCACCCGGTCCGGGCCTATGAAGCTCCAAAGCTAACCCATCCCCGCCCGCCACCCGCCGCCCGGCACACGAATCGTGATCCGGCCCCGGAGCGCGCTGTCGCGCGGGTTTCCGCGGGGCGGTGCCGGGGCCGCGGGCAGCGGAACGCCCCCGCCGCGTCGCGGCGGGGGCGTTCGTGCGGACAGGGTGTTACGGCAGGTTCCTGGCCATGACGATCCGCTGGACCTGGTTCGTGCCCTCGTAAATCTGGGTGCTTTACCCCATGCAACGTCTCTACCTGCACAGATGCCCCACCGACAGGGGTCTCCCCAGGATTCCCCCATGATCACGCAGGCTTCTTCGCTGGTCGGAGCACTGCTACCGCCCGGGCGAATACGCCCGCACTCAGTCTAGGGACGCCAAGGCGCCCGCTACGAGAGAACGTGCGGCAGCGCCCCGCACCGACCCTTGCGAAAGCCTCTCATAGGCCCGGGCGTACAGCTCGACCTGGCTGGGCTGGGTGAGCGTGGAAGCGGCGTCCAAGGTGTCCGCGTGCACTCGGGCGTCATCGAAGATCGTGAAGGTTGGCATGGGCCACACGGTCCGCTGCGCCGAGAACGGGATGATGCCCACGGCGACGTTCTGGAGCTCCATCACCCCGAGCAGGTGGCCAAGCTGGGCCGCCATGGTTTCCGCACTGCACAACCGGTACCGCAGGACGGCTTCCTCCAGCACGAACGAGAACCGTCGGGCGCCGTGGTTCAGCACCGCATTCCGCCGTATGCGGGCCGCCACGGCGTCACTCACGTCGTCCGGGGTTCCCCGGAAGCCTGCGATGGACGACAGCAGGGCAGTGGCGTATCCAGGCGTCTGGAGGAATCCGGGGATCACGTCGGAGACGTACACCCGGAACACCTTGGTCTGCTGGTACAGGTCCCCCGTGGACTCTTGCAGGCGCCGGAGACCACTCCGCTGAAGTCGCCTCCAATGAACGTGCGCGTCGGCTGATTGCCTGTTTGCTGCGATCAGGTCCGGAACCTGATCGTCAGCGGAGCAGGCTCGGCACCACGCTTTGATGTCCGCATCAGAGGGGGGTGTCTTGGCGTTCTCGATCCGGGACGACTTCGACTCCGACCAACCGCACCTGACGGCCAGCTCCCGCCCGCTGATGCCCGCATCCCTTCTGATCTCGCGCAGACGGCCGGCGAGGTCCTCACGGGCCTTCTGCACGCTTGAGGAGGGGTGTGGGGGCATGGAGCTGGCTTTCGTCAGATCTCGTACAGGTGGTGCGGGATCGCTCGCTCCCAGACTGCTTCGAACGCAGCGGTGCACAGCTTTATGGTCTCCGGGTCGGACGTGATCTCGTCCTCCACCACCACCCCGTCACCGGAGAAGTGGTGCACACGGAGAAGAGCACCGTCGAACAGCCAGAATTCATTTCCCGGCAGGGGGATGCTCGTAGCCCGGCGGCGGGGCAGCCACCGGACTTCCTCACCCGCAGTGACGTTGGCGTGGGTGACGTAGTGCTCCCAGCGGATGTAATCCGATACGGGCTCGGAGACCACCCGGGCCCGGCGGACGGATACGCCCCGGGCCACGGTGTCCTTGATCAACTGGTCGTAGGGGTGCCACCAGGACTCGCGGTCGTTCCAGTTGATCCGCTCACCGCGCTTCCACGCCTCGAACCGATCCGTCGGCGCGTAGGCGTCGCGTAGCTCCAGGTGAACAGCTGAACGCTCGCACTGACCAAGCAGCTCAGCGAAGCTGGGCACGCTCGACGGCATCACACGCCTCCCTGATCAGCGGGATCATCCGGGCCGGAATCCTCACGATGGCTTCGCTGCCGGGCACCGGTCCGTTCGCGGGGCTGCTCGCCTCGCAGTCCGCCTGAGTCTCGGCGCTCGGCTTCCACCCCTGCAACAAGATCTCCTGAGCTTCCGCGTCCGCCCACACGGTGGGGCAGTGGTCCCGGTCCGTGTTCGGGTCGATACCGACGAACTCTATGGCCATGGCTGGCTCCCTGGTCTAGGTGCTTGCTCGGGCTTGCATGAGCTTCACCGAGCAGCAGATACGGCGTCAATACCGCTACTGGCCATGCGAATTGGCGTGCAAGCCCATGCAAGTTTGTGGAGCCTCACACCAGCCGCTTCCTAGGGTCGTTCCGTCGGCTTCGGGAGATCGGGAGGGCGCCATGGCGGGTACCGGGCAGACGGGTGAGCGGGCGTGGGAGTACGCGACCTACACCAGGAACCGCGAGACGTGCCCGTCGTGCAGCATGCCGATCCCCCTGCACCAGGTCGCCCGCCGGGGGATGCTGGCCGGGAAGAACGGCCCGCCCCAGGTCGCGTACTGGCACACCCGGTGTGTCAAGGCGGACGGGTCGCGCCGATGACGCGCTCAGTCATCCGATACGCCGAGCACCGAATCATCAGAGACCCCGAGTGCACGCCCACTGTGGTTGCGAGCTGCCTCTACGAGGGGTGCGGCTGGGCTGCCGTTCCCGGCCCCGACGTGGCCGAGGTCGATCGGCAGTGCATGACGCACACGGGTCTGAACAGCGGTCACCGCCGCTTTCTCCGAGGGTTCGAGGACATCGCCCTTGTTCATCGGGTCGCCACGGCCTGACACAGGCCCCCGCCCCGTCGGGGGCGGGCAGCAAGGCAGGACACAGCCGGAAGGGGGTGATCTGCAATGCGAGCCGGCACTGACCCCGGCGACAAGTCCGGCGGCACGGGTGGGGACCAGTTCCCGCCCCCACCCGCCGTCTGACCGCCATCTACGACAGGAGGAGTCTTGCTATGACGACCATGGTGGAAACGCCCGTCGCCTTACGGCGCGGGCGGGACCTCGTCAGTCCCGAGCTGTTCGAGAAGGTGTCCGAGTTCTGCGCGGAGGAGTACGGGCACGAACTGTCCACGGCCCGCAACATCGTGGACCAGGCCCTTGCCTTCCTCAAAGTCATGGGCGACGCCCGCGCGTTCGACATGACTCCGTCCCAGGTCGTTGACCCGGGCTGGCATTCGTTCGCGCTCCACACCCGCGCCTACGCCGCGTGGTGTCAGGAACAGTTCGGCTACTTCCTGGACCACGAACCGAAGGCCACCGTCCGCACACGTCCGCTGATCGGCTCCGTGGTGGAGCGCGTCAAGGCGGCGGGCTTCTACGTCGATGAGCGGCTGTGGGGCGCTGCGAAGGACTGCAACCCCCCGGCCTGCTGCGGCGACGGCGACGGCTGCTGACTCGCTCCAACACGCGGACCACGTCGTGATCCGCTCGTACGAAGGAGGACCCGGGCACGTCACAGGTGCCCGGGTCCCACCCTGAGCAAAGGTACCGCCCATGGCATCTGACGAGGGTCTGTCGGGGAGAAGCAGGGTCACCGTATTCGCCATGTTCGGCGTGGTCTTCGGCTATGCCACGCACCACCTGGACGAACGGCGAATTGGAGACGTGGCCATCGTCGGCCCGCTAACCCCCGGAGTCGAGTGGGGGCGCTTATGGCGAATGGCCCGCAACTGCGGCCGACCCACGGCCAACGAGAACGAGCTAGCGCAATGGGTACTCACCCAAGCTACCCGGGCATTCGTGTGTGGCAGCGACCGCATCGCGCAATTCCAAGAACAGGGGTGGAAGCTGGAACCGGGTGGAAAGCGCGTCCGATTCGATGCGACGTACGCCAACCGTGACCAGCTCTGGACGGGCAACCTGACTGTCGAAGGGCTCACCCCGGACCAGGTGGCGGAGCGCCCTACGCTCTACAACGCCTAGCCGAGAGCCCGTGGGCGGAAATGCAGAAATCCCCCGCACCCTTTTTGGGTGCGGGGGTTTCGCTTGCAGCCTGCCTAGCTAGCTGCGGCCTTTACGATCTGCACAGAAGTAGCCTCGGCGACAGACACGCCAGCCATACGCATAGTCAGCTTGAAGCCAACCTGATCCTTATCGAATCGAGCATCCTCGCTGATTCGCACCGTCGCGGCGCGGCGGACACCAACAACGACACGGGAACCGTCAACCACGATCACGGTCTTCGCGGGGAGGAAAGCGCTCGGCAGGATCGGAAGACCCCATGCCGTAGAGGCCGGCGCATCGGTCGGCGAACCCCCCTGATACACACCGGAACCGGCTGCCTTCTCCTTCCGGAGAGCCGCAGCCATATCGACAGAAGCCCACACCACGGAAGGAGTGCCGTTAGTCGCCTCGATCCGCGCAACAGCGTCGGCCAGATCGTCATAGGTGACGGTTACCTTTCCGGCACCGAGGGTCGTAGAAGTACCCTGCGAGAGAACGCCCTTAATCGGATTGGCGCCGGAACCGGTGAACGCATCAGCGTCGAACTTCAGAGAGGCATCGCGAAGAAGGTTGTCAGCGATGACCCGCCGCTGATCAACGGCCGAGTCCTCCAACACCTCGGCAGAGGCCCACTGCACTTCACCAATCTTCTTAGCGGTGAACTTGACTTCGCCCCAAACCATCTGGCCTTCGGGGATGGCCTGACCCTCGGCCACATAATCGGCGCCGGTAGACGAGACGAGCTGAGGAACCGAGAAGGTGGCGGAGGTAAACGGGATCACGCTACCTTCGGGCAGGCCGCGGAGAAACGTCGACTTCGCCTTAAGGGCGTCAATGTACTTCCCAGAAATCTCCGTGGGCACCGTATAACCACCCTCGGAAGCGACACCACCGGAGATGGCTCGATACTCGCTCAGCGAGGGAACCAGGGAACGCCATTCCTCAGCGCTAGAGCTGCCAGCGCTACCAGGGGTCAGAATCGCCGAGTGTGCGGCAGCTACAAGGTTGCGAACCTCAGTCTCCCGATCAAAGCTCGCCCGATCCTCTCGGGCATCAAGAGTGCGCAGCTCCATGTGCTTCAAAGTCTCGGCAATAGCTCGACGCGTTTCCGGCGAGTCAGAGCCGTCCGCTCCGTTAACGGCGGCCAGGATTTCCGTGCGCGCCATGCGCTCCTCGGCCGGAATGGAGTTGATAACGGCAGCAATCTCGCGGGGAGAAAGGCCGCGATCATCGGACTCGGCCGACTCGAAAATCTTCCGAAGCTCAGTCTTCAAGTTGATTCCTTCTCTGTGCGGGCCGGAAGCGGCCATAAAAAACCGCCCAGGCACCCGGACGGGTGGGGCGGTTCTAAGTTGGGGCGGTATCACTCTGACACGTAGAACGAGTAGCCGAATTACTGGGAGCCCGGTAGCTCACTTCGCAGCGACATTCGCTATGCGCAGCCTTTCCCTGTTCGCCACGTAACGAAGCCTGCGCGCCGCCATGCGCGCCACAGACTTACATCGGGAATCGCAATAGCGCCGAGGACGCCCAGGGCCATACCGAACCCTGAATTCCTTACAGCAAGACCAGCACCGAAGCGTGACGTCGTCGTTCATGGATCCTCGTTCCCTACTCGGCCCGGAAGCTGTGTTGCCTGGAGGAGAGAGAGGTGAACCCCCATGGCCTTTGGAGTCAAACCATGGGGGTTACCGCCCTCAGCAACACCGCCCGTGCCGCTCTCCGATTCGACCCGAAGAGAATCGGAGGTTTCCCTACTACGTCTCATATAGACCTGTTACCGGTACGATTCCACGCTAGAAATCAAGTGATGGCGGTCACTATCTATGGAGCATCCTCGGCGGAGTTTCGGTCCCACGAACTCAGGCGAACCCCCGCGCGCTCACAAAGAGGGAAGGCGGCGGGTGCGGAGAAGGCGCCCGGGATCCTTTCGGACCCCCCTTGCCCCGTGTTTCACGGCTGCTGCGGCTTCCTGTGCGGCCGCGAGGGGCCGCGTGAACTGCGAGCGAGGGTCAGGCCTGAGTTCCTGCCCTGCGGCCCGTGTGGGGCCGCGTGTGCCTTCCTTGGCTGAGGTGCTACAAAAAAGCAGGGGGGCACCCTTTCGGGGGCCCGGAACATAAGGCAGTTTTTGCCTTGGCCGTTGAAAGACTCTGAAGGCTTACGAGCCGAAGGAGTCTCTAGTCTCGCTCCGCTTGCTCCGCAGCTTCGCTTAAGTCTTAGCTGAGTCAGGCCCCGTGAGGGAGCCTGGCTGTCCGGGTCTGTCGACCGGCCAGGGTGTAGCTACGAGCTTGCGAGTAGCTAACAGACCCCGAGGGGTCTGTAGTTCTTAGTTATTAGTTACGTCTCAAAGAGCCTAGGAGTCTGAGACAGGGAAGGGGTAGGTGTGAGATAGCGAGGCGGCTGCTATGACACAGCTGCTCTACTGCTCTATCTCATCTGGCCTCCCCTGCGGGACAGGGGGGCAGGGGTTAAACGGGCAGGTAGGGGTTGTGAGCCATGGCCGCCTTAACGGCGGCATCGTACGGTCCGTACTCCGGCTTCCATTGCTGCTGCCGTTCGGCGGGGGCCGACAAGAACACCGCCTGAGCCTCCCAACTCATGTCATCCCACTTGAGCGTACGCGCGCCATTGGGCGCGGGTGTCTCGGACAGTCCCGGAATGCCCTTAGAGCGCCTTTCGGGCCCGGCGGCCGGCATGTGGGCCTTGGGGGCACGCGAAAGGCCCTGAGCGGGCCTCTCGCCGTTCTCTCCAGGGATGGCAATTCGATACGTCGTGGCGATCCCACGGGAGCCCTGGCAGGCCACAGCGAGGTAGCCGAGGTCCACGGCCGCGTGCAGCCATCGACTGACCTTCGACCGGTCAATGCCGGTCGCTTCCTCGATACGGTCCAGCGTGGGCCGTATCTCCTCTCCCCACGTCCCCCAACGCGTACCGACGGCTATAAGGAAGCGGGTGAAGTTGGGCCACGCGTCTTTGCGCGTGAGCCTGTGAGTTCTGAGAGCGTCGGCCCCGGGAGCCTCGGCCGTGGCCAGGGTGAAGACCCATATGCCGTGTCGTGCCTTAGCGGCATCAGAGCGATTAGCCATACGGGAACCAATGTGTCCTTTCCTGGTTGGGTGCTGATTGAGTTGTACCCCCGGCAGGGTGGCGGGTTCAAGATGGGACATGCATAGGCCCCCGTAGCGTTTACACGCGCGGGGGCCGTCCATCGACAGCTATCTCACTCAGCCAATTGAGCATCCAACCAGCGGTCCAGGTCACTCGGACGACACCGGAGGGATTGACCCACCCGACGAAAAGGGATCTGCTCCGCGCGCCAATTGTCGTATACCCAACTTCGAGGCTTGCTCAGAAATTCGGCCACCTCAGCAACCGTCAGCAACTTCACCAAACCGACCTCCGCGTGTAAAAAAGCCCCGAGTCGCCTCGGGGCTCTCTGAGATATGAAGTTTCGAAAAAATACGGGCTGGGCTAACCCTGGGTGTTCGCGAGGGATTGCAGGATCGTTCTGGCCTTAGCGGTCACCTCTCCGCCGGCCTTGCCCGCCACGGTGCCGAGGTAGCCCTCTCGGCGCGCCTTCTTCAAGTGGTCCTTGATGGTCTCGGGACGACGCTCGATCAGGCGGGCGAGCCACGGCACCGGCGCCGGAGCGCCCGTCTCGGCCATGGCTGCGTACGTAGCGGCCAGCAAAGCCAAGTACCGCTCCGAGACGCCTTCAGCTGCCAAGAGGCGCCCAGCGGCTTCTCCCGAGGCGTCCAGCTCCCGCGTTACACCCTCCAGGGTCTCCTGGGCCCTTGGCGCCGCCTTGGCCAAGTTCACGGCGGCAGCGAGGTCGAGTCTGCGGAGCACGGTCGTAGAGATGCCGCGCACGACGTCGCGCGGTTCGGCGTCCTCGGCGGGTTCCACGGTCACACGCTGCGGGCCCCCCGTAATCGGCCCTTCCGGCCACCACATCCGGATGACCCAGCCTCCTTGCTGCTGAGTGATCTCGAATCCGCTCTGGTCTTCTCGCATGCCCCGACCATACACCACCTGGTGTGGTCCACCCTGCGTTGACAACCCAGGGTGGACCGTGCGCAAACTGTGGCCGGAGGCAGCCACGGCAGGTGGTGCCCACGACGGGAAGGCCAGGGCAGACGTGGCAAGGGCATGGGTAGCGCGCTCCAAGGACGACGCGAAGAAGTGGACGACGTTCTGGTACGACCCGGACGGGAAGCAGCGTCAGAAGTCGTTCGAGACCAAGAAGCGCGCAGACGACCACCGGAAGCGGAAGGAGCAGGAGCTCGACGCCGGGACGTACCTCGACGACAAGTTGGGGAAGCAGGCCGTCACGGCTGTCTGGGAGCAGTGGACCCAGCAAAGGAAGTTGGAGAACAGCACCAAGAAGCAGTACCGATCGATCCAGAACACGACCCTGGAACCGTTCTTCAAGGCCCGCTCCATCGTGTCCTTGAAGGTCGCGGACATCGAACAGTGGCTGCTGTGGATGGAGCAGGACAGGAAGCTGTCCGCCCGGACCCGGCGCCAGCGGTTCTCGTTCTTCTCCGGGATGATGGATTGGGCCGTCGTCAACGAGATCATCGGGCGCAACCCGTGCAAGAAGATCCGGCACGCGGGCAGCCGCGCCAAGGAGATACGCGAGCACAAGAGCAATGCCCGGCGGCTGACCACCCGGGAAGTCCTGGCGATGCTCGACGGGGCTCCGCCCCGGTACCGCGCGATGCTCTGGCTCATGGCGGGATGCGGTCTCCGCATCGGTGAGGCCATGGCGGTCTCGCGCGATCAGATCGACTTCCAGGCCGAGGTTCTGCGCGTCGACTTCCAGATCGCCGAGGACGGCGAATCCGAGTCGGGGAAGAACAGCGCGCTACAGCGGCGGCACGTCAAGGCCCGTGACGAGGAGGAGCCGGGGCGCGTTGTGCCCCTCCCTCCGAACGTGGCCTTCGAGCTGCGCAGGCACATCAAGAACCATGGTGTGTGGGGGCCGGAGCGCCTGTTGTTCCCGAACGTGACCCGGACCGGGTACCTGTACGCCTCGTACTTCTACCGGCAAATCTGGCTGGTCGCCCTCACGAAGGGCGAGGTGCCCTACTGCAAGCCGCACTCCATGCGGCACTACTACGGTTCCCGGCTGCTGTACGCGGGCGTCCCTGAGAACGACGTGGCCGACTGGATGGGGCACAGCAGCACGGACGTGCTCCGCGAGCACTACCACTACATCTTCGAAGGGGCCGAGCAGCGCGGGCGCGCAGCCATCGCGACCATGCTGACTCCCGGCGCGGACGACCCCACCGAGCGGACCGAAGTCGCCTGACCCAACTCATACGGAAAGCCCCCGGCATGATGCCGGGGGCCTCGTCGTTTATGCAGGTCAGCACCCGTTCCGCGCCCGATGTCCGCCCAGGATTTCCCCAGCATGACGCCCAGGAATGGCCCGGAACGGACCCGAACGGACCGGAAGCCGATCACGCCTCCCGGAGCACCGCAGATAGCCTCTGACCTGCGAAAACCCTGCTACGGCAGGTTCCTCGCCATGACGATCCGCTGGACCTGGTTCGTTCCTTCATAAATCTGCGTGATCTTCGCGTCGCGCATCATGCGCTCGACCGGGTAGTCACGGGTGTAGCCGTAGCCGCCGAGGAGCTGGACCGCGTCCGTGGTGACCTCCATGGCCACGTCGGAGGCGAAGCACTTGGCGGCGGCGCCGAAGAACGTGAGGTCGGAGTCGACCCGCTCGGACTTGGCGGCGGCCGCGTAGGTCAGCTGGCGGGCGGCCTCGATCTTCATGGCCATGTCCGCGAGCATGAACTGGACGCCCTGGAAGTCGGCGATCGGCTTGCCGAACTGCTTGCGCTCCTGGACGTAGCCCTTGGCGTAGTCGAGGGCGCCCTGCGCGATGCCGAGGGCCTGGGCCGCGATGGTGATGCGGGTGTGGTCCAGGGTCTTCATGGCGGTGGCGAAGCCGGTGCCCTCCGCGCCGATCATGCGGTCGGCGGGGATGCGGACGTTGTCCAGGTAGACCTCGCGGGTCGGGGAACCCTTGATGCCGAGCTTCTTCTCCGGGGCGCCGAAGGAGACGCCCTCGTCGCCCTTCTCGACCACGAAGGCGGAGATTCCCTTGGAGCGCTTCTCCGGGTCGGTCACGGCCATGACCGTGTAGTACTCGGACACGCCGGCGTTGGTGATCCAGCGCTTGACGCCGTTGAGCACCCAGAAGTCGCCGTCGCGGACCGCGCGGGTCTTCATGCCGGCCGCGTCCGAGCCGGCGTCCGGCTCGGAGAGGCAGTACGAGAACATCGCGTCGCCCTTGGCGAGCGGGGCCAGGTACTTGGCCTTGAGCTCCTCGGAGCCGGAGAGGATCACCGGGAGGGAGCCGAGCTTGTTCACGGCCGGGATCAGGGAGGAGGACGCGCAGACGCGGGCCACTTCCTCGATCACGATGACGGTGGCGAGGGCGTCGGCGCCCGCACCGCCGTAGTTCTCGGGGACGTGCACGGCGTGCAGGTCGTTGGCGACGAGCGCGTCCAGGGCTTCCTGCGGGAAGCGGGCCTCCTCGTCGACCGCTGCGGCGAACGGAAGGATCTTCGCCTCGCAGAGCGAGCGGACGGACTCGCGGAGCATGTCGTGCTCCTCGGCCGGGCGGTACAGGTCGAAGTCGGCAGAACCCGCCAAGATCTCTCACTCCCAAGCTGAAGCGTGCGCTCAGTCATTGCTAACTACCGTTAAGTAACCCAAATCTTAGTGTCCGGCGTCCACGCAGCGGTACGCACGCGGCACGTGAGCTGCATGACAACCGTGGGCACCGGCGGGCCCCACGGTGCTCCTGGTAAGCGTCCCCGCGGAGCAGCGCGACTATGCTCAGTTGGCGCAATCGGCCCCGCACCTCTGGAGCACCCATGGCCCCCCTCAGGATCACAGTGATCGGCACCGGCTATCTCGGCGCCACGCACGCCGCGGCGATGGCCGAGCTGGGCTTCGAGGTGCTCGGACTGGACGTGGTCCCGGAGAAGATCGAGCTGCTGTCGGCCGGACGGGTGCCGATGTACGAGCCCGGCCTGGAGGAGCTGCTCGCCGCGCACGTCGCGGGACTTCCCGGGTCCACCGGGCGGCTGCGCTTCACGCAGTCCTGGGAGGAGGTCGGCGCGTTCGGCGACGTCCACTTCATCTGCGTGAACACCCCTCAGAAGCACGGCGAGTACGCCTGCGACATGAGCTACGTCGACTCCGCCGTCGAATTGCTGGCCCCGCACCTGACCCGGGCGGCGCTCGTCGTCGGCAAGTCCACCGTGCCGGTGGGGTCGGCGGAGCGGCTCGCCGCCAAGCTGGCGGACCTGGCACCGGCCGGCGACGAGGTCGAGCTCGCCTGGAACCCGGAGTTCCTGCGCGAGGGCTTCGCCGTCCAGGACACCCTGCACCCGGACCGCATCGTCATCGGCGTCCAGGGCGACCGCGGCGAGAAGCTGCTGCGCGAGGTGTACGCCACGCCGATGGCGGAGGGGTCGCCGCTGGTGGTGACCGACTTCCCGACGGCCGAGCTCGTCAAGACCGCCGCCAACTCCTTCCTCGCCACGAAGATCTCCTTCATCAACGCGATGGCGGAGGTCTGCGAGGCCGCCGGCGGTGACGTCGCCAAGCTCGCCGAGGCCATCGGCCACGACGAGCGCATCGGCGCGAAGTTCCTGCGCGCCGGCATCGGCTTCGGCGGCGGCTGCCTGCCCAAGGACATCCGGGCCTTCATGGCGCGCGCCGGCGAGCTCGGCGCCGACCAGGCCCTCACCTTCCTGCGCGAGGTCGACTCGATCAACATGCGGCGCCGCGGCCACATGGTGGAGTTGGCCCGCGAGGCCGTCGGCGGGGCGTTCCTCGGCAAGCGGGTCGCCGTGCTCGGTGCCACCTTCAAGCCGGACTCCGACGACGTGCGCGACTCGCCGGCCCTGAACGTGGCCGGGCAGATCCACCTCCAGGGCGGGCAGGTCACCGTCTACGACCCCAAGGGGATGGACAACGCCCGGCGGGTCTTCCCGACCCTCGCGTACGCGGACTCGGCGGTGGAGGCGGCGCGCGGGGCGGACGTCGTGCTGCACCTCACCGAATGGCGCGAGTTCCGCGACCTGGACCCGGTGGAGCTGGGCGCGGTCGTGTCCGACCGGCTGGTCCTCGACGGGCGCAACGCACTGGACGGGTCGCGCTGGCGTGCGGCCGGCTGGACCTACCGGGCCATGGGCCGCCCGCGCGCCTGATCCGGTCGTCAGCCGCACGATCCCGTCGTCAGCCGCACGATCCCGCCGTCTGCGCGCACGTGGTCCCGTCGGCCGCGCGCACGATCCCGTCGGCCGGGCCGGTCAGCCCGGTCTGCGGTGGTGGGCGGCGCGGGCGGTGAACTCCGCGTCCCGCAGCACCCGCTGCGCGTTTCCCCAGGTCAGCAGGGACAGGTCGGACTCCGACCAGCCGCGGTCCAGTAGTTCCGCGACCAGCCGCGGGTAGCCGGAGGGGTCGGTCAGGCCGGCCGGGCGGGGAGTGCCGTGCTCGGTGCCGAAGGAGGCGCCGAGCCCGACGCAGTGCGGGCCGGCGACGGCCCGGAGGTGCTCCAGGTGGTCGGCGACGGCGTGGAGGGAGTCCCCGGTCTGCGCGGAGTCGAAGGTGACCATCGCGAGGCCGCCGGCCGCGCGGAGCGCGAGCAGCACCTCGTCGGTGACGTTGCCCGGATGGTCGTTCAGGGAGGCCGCCGCGGTGTGGGAGACGATGACGGGGGCCTTGGACGCGCCCGCGATCTGGCAGGCCACCACCGGCGGGCAGCCGGTCAGGTCCAGCAGCATCGCGAGCCGGTTCGTCTCCCTGACCACCTCGTGGCCGAAGGCGGTCAGGCCCTCCTGGGCCCAGGGCGCTCCCGCCGGGGCGAGGATCCGTACGCCCAGCGCGTGGAAGGCGTGGAGCGCCCCGAGGGAGGCGATGAGCGTGCGGCCGGGTACGGGCCCCAGGAACGAGGCGATGCGGCCCCGGTTGCGGGCGTCGGCCATGTCGTCGGCGGTCAGCGCCAGGCAGAGGCTGTCGGGGTAGCGGCCCACGAAGGCGCGGGCGGCGTCGATCTGTTCGAGGGTGTCCGAGACCACCTGGTCGGCGGCCGCGGCCTCGCTCGGCACCATCAGCGACCAGAACTGGGCACCGACCCCGCCGGCGCGCAGTCGCGGGATGTCGGTGTCCACCCCCGGGTCGGTGGTGTCGATGTCGTGGTACGGGCTCTGGCGCAGGGTCCAGACGAGGGTGTTGTGCCCGTCCGCCACGGGGTGGACGGACAGCAGCGCGGCGGCCCGTTCGAGGGATCCGGAGGGCACCACGGCGGGCAGGTCCTCGGCTCCGACGGAGCCCGGGCCCGCCGGGGCCGCTGCGAGCGTGTACGCGGGATTCCCGGCGTTCGGTTCGTCCTGCAGGTCGGCCATGGATTCGCTCCGGTCTCGGCGGCAGCGGGGAGAGGTGCTGCCACGGTGACACGCCGGGCGCCCCGGCCGCCCGGCGGATGTGGCGTTCGGGTGTACGCCGCGGGTCAACCCGCAGGTCACAGCCCTGCAGCCGCGGCCCGGGCGGCGACCGGTGCGCGCCGCCGGGGCCGCCGTGGCGGTGCTGCCGCTACGGTGCCGTGTGCAGCACCGCGTTGGAAGGGCCCCGGGATGCCGACAGCTCCCGCGACACCGCTTCCGCGTCGCGCAGTACCCGTACCGCATTGGACCAGGTCAGCTTGGCCAGGTCGGCCCAGGACCAGCCGCGGTGGAGGAGTTCGGCGATGAGGTTCGGGTAACCGGCGACGTCGTCCAGCCCGGCCGGGGTGAAGGCGGTGCCGTCGTAGTCGCCGCCGATGCCGATGTGGTCGACGCCGGCGACCTCACGCATGTGGTCGAGGTGGTCGGCGACCGTGGCGGCGGTGGCCACCGGGCGGGGGTGCTCGGACTCGAAGGCCCGGTGCAGGGCCATCGCCCCGGGGGTGGTGTCCAGGTGGTGGAAGCCGTGGGCGCGGAGGTTCTCGTCGGCGGCGAGGGTCCACTCGACCGCCGCCGGCAGGATGAACTTCGGCACGAACGTGGCCATCGCGACCCCGCCGTTGGCGGGCAGCCGCTCCAGGACGTCGTCCGGGACGTTGCGCGGGTGGTCGCAGACGGCCCGCGCCGACGAGTGGGAGAAGATCACCGGTGCGGCGGAGGCCTCGATGGCGTCCCGCATCGTCGTCGCGGCGACGTGCGAGAGGTCGACGAGCATGCCGATGCGGTTCATCTCGCGGACGACCTCGCGGCCGAAGTCCGCCAGCCCGCCGTGGCGGGCCTCGTCGGTCGCCGAGTCGGCCCAGTCGATGGTGTCGTTGTGGGTGAGGGTCATGTACCGCACGCCCAGCAAGTGCAGGGCGCGCAGGGTGGCGAGCGAGTTGTTGATGGAGTGGCCGCCCTCGGCGCCCATCAGGGAGGCGATCCGGCCGTCGGCGCGGGCGGCCTCCATGTCGTCGGCCGTCAGGGCCCGCACGAAGTGGGCGGGGTAACGGTCGATCAGCTGGCCGACGGCGTCGATCTGCTCCAGGGTGGCGCTGACCGCCTGGTCGCCCGTGTAGTCGGAGCGGACGTACACCGACCAGAACTGGGCGCCGACCCCGCCGGCCCGCAGCCGGGGGATGTCGGTGTGGAGGTGGCCCGACTGGTCACCGGCGAGGTCGCGGAGCGCCAGGTCGTAGCGCACCTGCTGGCGCAGCGCCCAGGGCAGGTCGTTGTGGCCGTCGACCACGGGGTGTTCGGCGAGCAGGGCGCGGGCCTGGGCGAGCCGGTCCGCGGCCGCGGCGCTCACTTGCCGAACCCGAAGGACTCCGTGCCGGCGACCTTGGCCCGCAGCCGCTTGCCCTTCTCGGTGGCCTGGTCGTTGAGCTCCTGCTGGAAGTCGCGCATGCGGCCGAGCAGCTCGGGGTCGTGGGCGGCGAGCATCCGTACGGCGAGGAGGCCCGCGTTGCGGGCTCCGGCGACGGAGACGGTGGCGACGGGAACCCCGGCGGGCATCTGGACGATCGACAGCAGGGAGTCCATGCCGTCGAGGTACTTCAGCGGTACGGGGACGCCGATGACGGGCAGCGGTGTGACCGAGGCGAGCATGCCGGGCAGGTGGGCGGCGCCGCCCGCGCCCGCGATGATCGCCTTCAGGCCGCGGTCAGCGGCCTGCTCGCCGTACTCGACCATCTCGCGGGGCATGCGGTGCGCGGAGACGACGTCGACCTCGTAGGGGACCTCGAACTCGTCGAGGGCCTGGGCGGCGGCCTCCATGACGGGCCAGTCGGAGTCGGAGCCCATGACGATGCCGATGACGGGGGTGGTGCCCTCGGTGCTGGGGGTGCTCATTCCGTGATCGTTCCTCTGAGGTAGCCGGCAGCGTGACGTGCGCGCTCCAGCACATCGTCCAGGTCGTCGCCGTAGGTGTTGACGTGGCCGACCTTGCGGCCGTGTTTCACGTCCTTGCCGTACATGTGGATCTTGACCTGCGGGTCGTGGGCCATGCAGTGGAGGTACCCCGCGTACATGTCGGGGTAGTCGCCGCCGAGGACGTTCGCCATGACGGTCCAGCGGGCCCGGGGACGGGGGTCGCCGAGGGGGAGGTCCAGGACCGCGCGGACGTGGTTGGCGAACTGCGACGTGACGGCGCCGTCCTGGGTCCAGTGGCCGCTGTTGTGCGGGCGCATGGCCAGTTCGTTGACGAGGATGCGGCCGTCGGTGGTCTCGAAGAGCTCCACGGCCAGGTGGCCGGTCACGCCCAGTTCCTTGGCGATGCGCAGGGCGAGGGCCTGGGCCTCGCCCGCGAGTTCCTCGGAGAGGTGGGGGGCGGGGGCGATCACGGTGTCGCAGACGCCGTCGACCTGGATGGACTCCACGACGGGGTAGGCGACGGCCTGGCCGTGCGGGGAGCGGACGATGTTGGCCGCGAGCTCGCGGACGTAGTCGACCTTCTCCTCGGCGAGGACGGGGACGCCGGCCTTGAAGGGGGCCTCCGCGTCCTCTTGCGTGCGCACGAACCACACGCCCTTGCCGTCGTAGCCGCCGCGGACCGTCTTGAGGATGACGGGGAAGCCGCCTACCTCCTCGGCGAAGGCCACCACGTCCGCCGGGTCGGCGACGATGCGGTGGCGGGGACTGGGGGCACCGATCTCGTCGAGCTTGGCGCGCATCACCCCCTTGTCCTGCGCGTGCACCAACGCGTCGGGCCCCGGCCGGACGGGGATGCCGTCCGCTTCCAAGGCCCGCAGGTGCTCGGTGGGCACGTGCTCGTGGTCGAAGGTGATCACGTCGCAGCCGCGGGCGAAGGCGCGCAGCGTCTCCAGGTCGCGGTAGTCGCCGATGACGACATCGCCCACGACCTGGGCCGCCGAGTCCTGCGGGGTGTCACTGAGGAGCTTGAACTTGATGCCGAGGGGGATGCCCGCCTCGTGGGTCATGCGGGCGAGCTGACCGCCGCCGACCATGCCGACTACCGGGAACGTCACCCCTCCAGAGTATCGGCCGGTTTTCCACCATCCGGACGCGGGGCCGCCCGGCACTCGTAGCAATCTCCCGTGCGCCGTGCGTCGCAGGGATGTATGAACCCACAGTGTCGGAAGGCACGGACGACCCGATGGGGTGACACTTAGCATGGGTGGGCCGACCGAGAAGCGAGTGACGCCCCCGCACGGGGGCGGCGACGGACAGGACCGACCATTAGATGAGCACGCCGGAGCAGGGATCCGCTCTCGAACGCGTCCGCGGGCTCGCGCGCGAGATCGCCAAGTTCGGGGCGGTCGGGGGCCTGGGCGTCCTGGTCAACCTGGGTGTCTTCAACCTGATCCGGCACACGACGGACCTCCAGGTGGTGCGCGCGAGCGTGATAGCCACCGCCGTGGCGATCCTCACCAACTACATGGGCTTCCGGTACTTCACCTACAGGGACCGCGCCCGTGCGGGGAAATCGCGCGAGCTGCCGCTGTTCATGGCGTTCAGCCTGATCGGCCTGGTGATCGAGAACGGGGTGCTGTACGCGGCGACGTACGGGCTCGGCTGGGACGGCCGGCTCGCCACGAACCTGTTCAAGTTCATCGGCATCGGCACCGCCACCGTGTTCCGGTTCTGGTCGTACCGGACCTGGGTCTTCAAGGCGCTCCCGACACACGCGGGCGCCGGCCCCGACGGCAGCCGTGGCGGCCACGGCCGCCCCGCCGACTCGCCCGAGCCCGCACCGGAGCCCGCGGGCAAGTGACGGCGGGCGCCCCCGCCGTCGTCAGCGGACCGTCTTCTCCGGCTCCTTGCGCTCCGGCTCCGTCCGGCTGAGGAACAGCGCGAACACCGGCGGCTGCGCCTGGAGCAGCTCCAGCCGACCCCCGTCGGCCTCGGCGAGGTCCCGGGCCACCGCCAGGCCGATCCCGGTGGAGTTGCGGCCGCTGATGGCCCGCTCGAAGATCCGGTTGCCGAGGTCGGGCGGGACGCCGGGGCCCTCGTCCGTGACCTCCAGCACCGCCTGGTTGCCGGCGACCCGGGTGCGCAGGGCCACCGTGCCGCCGCCGTGCATCAGGGCGTTCTCCACCAGCGTCGCCAGGACCTGCGAGACCGCGCCGGGCGTGCCGACGGCCCGTACGCCCGTCTTCCCGGAGCGCACGATGGCCCGGCCGGCGCTGCGGTAGGCCGGCCGCCACTCCTCCACCTGCTGCTTGACGACTTCGTCCAGGTCGAAGGGGACCGCCGAGCCGGTCCGCGGGTCGCGCGAGTTCGTCAGCAGCCGCTGCACCACGTCCGTGAGCCGCTCCACCTGCGTGAGTGCGATGGTCGCCTCCTCGCGGACGGTCGCCAGGTCCTCGGTGACCGTGATCTCCTCCAGCCGCATCGACAGTGCGGTGAGGGGGGTGCGCAGCTGGTGGGAGGCGTCCGCGGCGAGGCGCCGCTCGGCGGTGAGCATCCGGGCGATCCGCTCGGCGCTGGCGTCGAGCACGTCCGCGACGCGGTCCAGCTCGGGTACCCCGTAGCGGCGGTGCCGGGGGCGCGGGTCGCCCGACCCCAGCCGTTCGGCGGTCTCGGCGAGGTCGGTGAGGGGGGAGGCCAGCCGGTTGGCCTGGCGTACGGCGAGCAGGACGGCCGCCACGACGGCCAGCAGGGCGACCGCGCCGACCACCGCCAGCGTCCGTACGACCTCCTGGGTGACCGTGGCCCGGGACTCCTCGACGACCACCACCTCGCCCTGCTCGCCCTTGGCGGTGCCCCGGATGACGTCGTCGGTGATCCGGTCGCCGACCTCGACGGCCGGCTGGCCGGGGACGGTGATCCGGGCGTACCGGCCGGCGTCGAGCTGCTCGGCGAGCGCCTCGGAGTCGACGGGCCGGCGCTCCAGGACGTTCGCCTCGACGATGCCCACCAGGCGCAGCGCCTCGGACTCGATGCGGTCCTGCGCGCTGCTGGTGATCGTGCGGGTCTCCACGATGACGAGGGAGACCCCGAACACGGCGATCACGACGAGCACCACGGCGAGGGTGGAGTTGATCAGACGGCGGCGCATGGCTGGGGGTGGCCGCTCAGCTCTTCTCGAAGCGGAAGCCGACGCCGCGGACGGTGGCGATGTAGCGCGGGTTCGCGGCGTCGTCGCCCAGCTTCTTGCGCAGCCAGGAGATGTGCATGTCGAGGGTCTTGGTGGAGGACCACCAGGTGGTGTCCCAGACCTCGCGCATCAGCTGGTCGCGGGTGACGACGCGGCCTGCGTCGCGGACCAGGACCCGCAGCAGGTCGAACTCCTTGGCCGTGAGCTGGAGCTCCTCCTCCCCCATCCAGGCCCGGTGCGACTCGACGTCGATGCGCACGCCGTGGGTGGCCGGGGGCTGGGCCGTCTCGTTCGACCCGCGCCGCAGCAGGGCCCGGACGCGGGCCAGCAGCTCGGCCAGGCGGAAGGGCTTCGTCACGTAGTCGTCGGCTCCGGCGTCGAGGCCGACCACGGTGTCGACCTCGTCCGCGCGGGCGGTGAGGACGAGGATGGGGAAGCTGTGGCCCTCGGCGCGCAGCCGGCGGGCGACCTCCAGGCCGTCCATGCCCGGCAAGCCCAGGTCCAGGACGACGAGGTCGACGCCGCCCTGCAGTCCCGCGTCCAGGGCCGTGGGGCCGTCCTCCCGGACCTCGACCTCGTACCCCTCCCGGCGCAGGGCGCGGGCCAGCGGCTCCGAAATGGATGCGTCGTCCTCGGCGAGCAGTACACGCGTCATGTGGGTGATGGTAGTCCGCGGCGGCGATCCGCAGGGGCGTGCCCGCGCACCCCTTTCCAACTGGCCTTATGCGTGAAGCCTGTCTTCGAAAATGCCGAAACGGTTCCCAATCCTCCTGTGATCCATCTCTCAAGTCCTTTCATATGCTGCACGGTCGTGTCGTATGGTGGCGAGACGCCTGATGCATTACCTCCGGGACCTTTGCGCCGAAATCCGAGCCAAAGGTCTCAATTCTGTCCGGATCGTTCTGAGGGTCTTGACGACTTTCCCGATCGACTCCGGTGACAGTGGATGACCTGTGGGCCGGACCTCCGCGCGCGAAAATGCGCGCGGGGGCGTGGATCCCGGTTGCGGAAGTTCCCTCGCCCCCCGCCCTGCGCGGCGGGTGCGAGACCCCGGGGCGTGGGGGCGGAACGCCCGCCGCCGGTTCCGGCCACCCCCCACCGGGCGCCGACCGGCTCACGAAGCCAGGCGTCCCGAGCAAGCAAGGATCGACATGGCTTCCAGCCTGACGCAGGCCTCGCCGAGCGCAGCTCACGAGAGGACCTTCCTCGGCCACCCCATCGGACTGGCCACGCTGTTCATGACCGAGATGTGGGAGCGCTTCTCCTACTACGGCATGCGCGCGCTTCTCGTCCTGTACTTGGTCTCCGGCGGTGTGGACGCCGCGACCGGCAGCCAGGGCGGCGGCCTCGGCTTCACGGCGGCGACGGCCACGGCGATCTACTCCGTGTACGTGGCCATGGTCTACCTGATGGCCATGCCGGGCGGCTGGTTCGGTGACCGCGTCTGGGGTGCCCGCAAGACGGTCGCCGTCGCCGGCGTCGTGATCATGGCGGGCCACGTGTCGCTCGCCCTGCCCGGCCAGATCGCGTTCTTCGTCGGCCTGCTGCTGGTCGCGGTCGGCTCCGGCCTGCTGAAGGCCAACATCTCCACGATGGTCGGCCACCTCTACAAGGGCGCGGACGACCCGCGCCGTGACAGCGGCTTCACGATCTTCTACATCGGCATCAACGTGGGTGCCTTCGCCGCGCCGCTCGCCATCGGCTACGTCGGCGAGACCGTCAACTGGCACCTGGGCTTCTTCCTCGCCGCCGTCGGCATGGGCGTGGGCCTGGTGGTCTTCCTGCTCGCCGGCCGCACCCTCAACCCGAAGAGCAACGTCGTCCCGAACCCGCTGACCCCGGCCGAGCGCACCGCCGTCATGGTCAAGGCCGCCGCCGTCCTGGCCGCCGTCGCCGTCTTCTACGGCGCCGTGGTCGCGATGGACCTGTTCACCATCAAGTGGGCGCTGTACCCGATCACGATCGCCGGTCTGGTCATCCCGGTCGCCGTCCTCGTGCGCATCAAGCGGGACAAGGACCTGTCCGCCGGCGAGCAGACCCGGATGAACGCCTACATCTGGTTCTTCGTGGCCGCCGCCGTGTTCTGGATGATCTACGACCAGGGTGGTTCGACCCTCTCGCTCTTCGGTGACAAGAACTCCGAGCGCAGCCTGTTCGGCTGGGAAGTCCCGACCGTGGTCTTCCAGTCGCTGAACCCGCTCTTCGTCGTGGCCCTGGCCCCGGTCTTCGCCGCCGCCTGGGTGGCCCTGGCCCGCCGCAACCGCGAGCCCAGCACCATCGTGAAGTTCTCGGTGGCCCTGGTCATCGTCGGCGCCTCGTTCTTCGTCTTCGCCGTGCCGCTGAGCCAGGTCGCCGGCGACGACACCAAGGTCACCATGTGGTGGCTGGTGCTCATCTTCCTCATGCACACCCTCGCCGAGCTGTGCCTGTCGCCGGTCGGCCTGTCGGTCACCACGAAGATGGCGCCGCAGAAGTACTCCTCCCAGATGATGGGCGTGTGGTTCCTGGCCGTCACCGCCGGTGACTGCATCACCGGTCTGCTCGGTCTGGCCGAGGTGAAGCTGGACGGCGTCGGCGTGATCGTCTTCCAGGCGGCCGCCGCCGTGCTCGCCGGTATCGCCATCTACATGTACCGCAAGAAGGTCAATGCGCTGATGGGCGACGTGAACTGACGCGTCCCCGCCCCGCCGGCCGGAACGGCCCGGCACACCGGAAGGTGTGCCGGGCCGTTCGCGTGTCGGCGGGCCGGATCAGCGGGTGGTGCCGCGGAGGCGGCGCCAGGGGGTGAAGGTGAAGACGGCGGCGCCGAGGAGGACCACCGTGCCCGCGGCCAGGGCCAGGGCCCTGAGGCCGCCCCCGTCGCCGGCGCCGGTGTCGGCGAGGCCGCCGGAGGTGCCGGAGCCCCCGGCGGCGGCACCGCCGGTGGTGGGGGAGCCCGAGCCGCCGGGCTGGGCAGTGGTGTCCAGTTCCAGGGAGACCCCGCTGCTGACCGCCTTGCACGGCACGTTGATCGGCGTGGAGCCGGGGGTCATCGTGACGTCGATGGTCAGCTGGTCCGGGCTCAGCGTCACCTTGCCGGACTTGCCCGGCTTGTAGGTTCCGGTCATGTCGCTCAGGCTGACCGGGGCCTTGTCCGGGATCGGCTCCGCGTTGGCCGGGCCGGTGACCTTGACCGTGCCGCTGTCGGCGCCGCCGAGCTTGATGTTCATGGACGGCTTGAGGGCGCCGGCCGGGAGGGCCATGGGGCTGGCCATGGCCCCCTTCGCGGTCTTGACGGTGAGGTCGAAGCCGCCACCGTTCTTCTTGGCGTTGATGGTGACCGGGGTCTTGATCCCCCCGGGGACGACGGCGCCGCAGTCGAAGGCGACCTCGACGGGTTTGCCCGGGAAGTCGGTCTGGCCTCCGCCGCCGCCGGTACCGCCACCGGTCGAACCGCCGGTGGTCGTGGTGCCACCGCTCGTGGTGCCGCCGCTGCTCGTGGTGCCATCGCCGTCGGTGACCTTGATGGTGGCGGCGACGCCGACCGCTGCCTTCGGCGAGCAGTGCGTGACGAAGCCGCTGAAGTCGACGTCGTACTTGCCGGGGGTGATCGTCACGTCCCCCGCCTTGGTCAGCTTGACCTTCCCCTTCATGTCGGACATGACCATGGGCGCGTTCTTCGGGATGGGCGGGTTCTTCCGCTCGCCCTCCAGCTTCACCTCCGTACCGAGCGCACCGCCGAGCTTCACCCAGCCGGTCGGCTTGACGGTGTCCTTGCCCAGGTCCATCAAGTCGGTGTTGTTCGAGGCGGGCTTGACGGTCTTCCACACCACCTCGATCTCGTCGCCGACCTTCGCCGTGGCCGGCGCGGTGATCGACACCGTGGTCGTGCCCCGGACCGGGCCGCCGCCGCCCGCCGGCGGGATGCACTCCACCTCGTACGAGACCTCGGCCGCCTGGGCGGGGCCGGCCGCCAGCAGGATGCCCGCGCCGCCGAACAGCAGCGCGACCGCGGCCGCACTCACCCTCCGTTGGGTCTTCACGCGTGTCCCTTCGTCGTCGGACTGTTCTCAGACGGTGCGGACGCCTGTGGTGCGGTGAACCACGGCAGGACCGCCGCGGTGGTCGTGGGGGTCGTGGGGGTCGTGGTGGTCGTCCCGGCGGGGGCGGCAGGGGCCGTCCCGACCGGTCTCGGGTGCGGCCGGAACCGTTCCACGAGGGCCATTCCCGCGCGGAACAGCCCGGCCGGCACCACGATCAGGAGCAGGGCCCAGAACAGCAGCACCCCGTACGGCCGGGACACCCGCCACGGCTGCGTGGCCACGACGGTGTCGCCGTACTTGAGGGAGACCGTGTAGTCGCCGTGGGCGCCTGCGGCCAGGGTGACGGCGAGCCGGACCTCGGCCTTGCCGCCCGGCGGGATGGTGCCCTTCCACCGGACCTCCTCCCACAGTGGAGCGAACACGCCGTGCGCGGTGCCCAGCTGGAAGACGGGGTCCTTGACGGGGGCGGGCCCGAGGTTTCCGACGGTGACGGTGAACGTGCGGTCGGGCGGGGCGCCGAACCAGGTCAGGACGCCGTCCTCGCCGGCCAGCCGGACCCCGCTCAGCATGGCCAGGCGCGGGGTGCCCGGCTCCGCTGGCAGCTCGGCCACCGGGTGGTCGGTGATCTTCAAGGGGGCGGCGACGGTGGCCCGGTCCGCGCTCACCGAGGTGACGTTCACGATGCAGGGGCAGGGTTTGGGTGGTGCGACCACGGTCAGCCGGGCCGTGAAGCGGCCGTCGTCGCCGGTCGGGACCGCGGTCCCGTCGGCGTTGGCGCAGCTGTTCGTGCCGCCGATCATGTTCTGACCGCAGAGCAGCACCATCACGAGGGTCTTGGCGCGCCAGCCCGTGCCGGTGACGGTGATCCCGGCGCCCTTCGCCGCCTCCTGGAGCGAGAGCGCGACGGCGGGCTCGCCCTCGGCGGCCGCCGCCGGTACCGCCGAGGCCCGGGGGGCCGGTGCGAGGAGGCACAGCAGCAGTGCTGCTGCCGCCGCGGGCCGTGCCGCCCTCAGCTTGCCGATCACGTGGTCGCTCCCCTCGTCAGCTCGTGGTCCGGTGTCGGGCCCGCCCCCCGTACGGGTTCGCCGGCCACGCCCGGACCGTCGCGACGGGTCCGCCGCCCGCGTACGCGGGGCAGCACGGTCAGGGTCACCGCGCCGAGGGCGAGCAGTACGCCGCCCGTCCCTGCGGCGGCCCACCGCGGCGCGAGCCGGACGGACGCGCGGGCGCTCGCCGGGGCGGCCCCCGGGGCGGTGACGTCCAGCGTGAGGTCGACGGCGTCGAGGAGGGGCGCGCCGGGCCACGGCTCGGACAGCCGGAGCCGTTGGCCGGGCAGCAGCTCGACGGGCAGGGCCCGGTGCGGGCGCCCGGGGAGCGTGCCGAAGAGCCCCTCGGCCCGCAGGGACAGGCCGGGGGCGAGGGTCACGTTGCCGCGGTTGACCAGGGTGTAGCCCACCTCGGCCCCGGCCCCCCGGCCGCGTACGGAGACGTCCTCGACGGTCAGCGCGGCCAGGGTCGGGCCGCCGACGCGCAGGTGGATCCGTACGGCGGCGTCGCGGCCGCCCTCCGCGGCGACCACGGCGGCCGGGTGGTCCCCGGGCTGGGCGGAGGGCGGCAGGGTGACCGTGAAGGGGACGACCGCGCGGGTGCGGGCCGGGATCTTCACGGTGGCGGCCGTGCCGAAGCTGATCCAGGAGCCGGCGCCGGTGGTGGCGCCGGCGGGGCGAACGGCGAAGCCGCCGTCGGGCGCCTGGTGGGCGTCGGCCCCGCGCAGGGTGAGGGTGCGCTCCCGGTCGGAGGGGTTGGCCAGGGTGAGGCGGTCGTCCAGGACGGCACCGGGCGCGCCCGCGAGGTAGAAGGCCGGGCGGGCGCTGCCGGCGGCGCCCGCGGCAGGGGCGGCGGTCCAGTCGGGTTCGTCGGCGGCGGCCGCCGGGGCCGCCGGGCCCGTGTACAGCACCGCGACCGCGAGGGTCAGCGGGGCGATCAGTCCGCGGCGGCGGGTGGGGAGCACGGGCATGGCCGGGGTGCTCCGTTCAGGTGCGGGCCTGGCGGCTGCGCCGGGTCAGCCAGAGCAGGCCGGCGGCGCCGGACAGCAGCACGGTGCCGCCGAGGGTGCCGAGCGCGGTGACGGAGTCGGCGGGGCCGGTCTGCGGGAGGGAGTCGACCCCGGCACCCCCAGCGGCCCCGGCGCCCGCCGACCCGGACCCGGACCCGGATCCCGTCCCGGACCCGGCGGCGGCCGTCACGTCCAGCTCCAGGGAGGACTTCGGGCTGTTGCCGGGGGTGCAGGTGGTGGTGGTCCCCATGGCCTTGATGGTGAGCACGCCCGCGGTGAAGGTGACCTTGCCGGTCTTCTTCGGGGTGTAGGTGCCCGAGAGGTCGGTGATCTTGATGGGGGTGTCGGGCGGGATCGCCTCGGCGTTGGCCTGGCCCGAGACCGGTACGGAACCCTGGTCCGCGCCGCCGAGCACGATGACGGCGCTCGGGTTCATCGCCCCTTTGCCGAGCTCGATGGGGCTGGACGAGACGCCCTTCTGGAAGGACATCGTCAGCTTGTAACCGTCGCCCTGCTTGACGGCCTTGATGTCGATGGGCGACACCGCGGACTTGTCCCCGATGGGGGTCTTGCAGTCGTAGGCGACGTCGACGACATCGGCGTGCGCCGCGGGGGCTGCGGTCAGCAGGCCCGCCGATCCGGCCAACGCGGCGGCCAGCGCGAGCGCGGTGGAGCGTTTCCGGTTGGGCACCTTCGTCTTCCCCTCGGGCCGCAAGTTACTGACGAAACATCAGATCGGGGCCACAAGGTACGCCCGGGACCCTGCAAGGGGAAGACGAAGGACGCGTCGATCGGGCGGGAGGGATCAGGCGGCGCGGACCCCCCGCTGCCAGACCGCCGACACCAGCGGAACGCCGGGCCGGTAAGCCAGGTGCACGTGGCTCGGGGCGTCCAGCAGGGCCAGGTCGGCACGGGCGCCGGGGGTGAGCGCGCCGATGTCGGTGCGGCGCAGCGCACGGGCGCCGCCCGCGGTCGCCGCCCAGACGGCTTCGTCGGGCGTCATGCCCATGTCCCGGACGGCGAGCGCGATGCAGAACGGCATGGAGCTCGTGTACGAGGACCCCGGATTGCAGTCGGTGGACAGCGCGACCGTCGCCCCCGCGTCCAGCAGCCGGCGGGCGTCGGGCCACTGGGCGCGGGTGGAGAACTCGGCGCCGGGCAGCAGGGTGGCGACGGTGGTGTCCGCGGCCTGGGCGAGGGCGTCGACGTCGGCGTCGGTGAGGTGGGTGCAGTGGTCGGCGGAGGCCGCGCCCAGCTCGACGGCGAGCTGCACGCCGGGGCCGTACGTGAGCTGGTTGGCGTGGACGCGCGGGATCAGGCCGGCGGCGGCGCCGGCGGTCAGGACCGCCCGGGCCTGGTCGCCGTCGAAGGCGCCCTTCTCGCAGAACACGTCGACCCAGCGGGCGTACGGGGCGCAGGCCGCCAGCATCTCGCCGGTGACGAGGGCGACGTACGCGGCCGGGTCCTCGGCGTAGTCCGGGGAGACGATGTGCGCGCCGAGGTACGTGACCTCCTCGGTGTGCGCTGAGGCGATCCGCAGGGCGCGGGCCTCGTCGGCGACGGTGAGGCCGTAGCCGGACTTGGTCTCGAAGGTGGTGGTGCCCTGGCGGCGGGCCTCGTCGAGGTGGCGGACCAGGTTGGCCTCCAGCTCGGCGTCGGAGGCGGCGCGGGTGGCGGCGACGGTGGTGCGGATGCCGCCGGCGGAGTAGCTGCGGCCGGACATGCGGGCGTTGAACTCGGCCGTGCGGTCGCCGGCGAAGACGAGGTGGGAGTGGGAGTCGACGAAGCCGGGGATGACGGCTCGGCCCTGCGCGTCGAAGGCGGCGTCGGCGGCGGGGGCGTCGGCTGCCGCGCCGACCCAGGCGATCGTGTCCTCGTCGATGACGACGGCCGCGTTCTCGATCAGGCCGAGGGGGGTGCCGTCGCCCCGGCCGGGGTCGTTCGTGACCAGGCTGCCGATGTTCGTGATGAGGGTGGTGGTCATGGTTCCTCTCGGAGGTTCGCTTCCCCCGCCCCGGAAAGAAAGGCGTCAGCCGCGGACGGCCGCGATGGATTCGGCGAGGGCGGACGGGACGTCGGGGAGCAGGGTGTGGGCGCCGTCCCGGACGATGTGGCGGCCGGCCACCACCGTGTGGCGGACGTCCGCGGCCGAGGCCGCGAAGACCGCCGTCTCGGCACCGAGCCTGGGCACCGGCCCCGCCGTACGCACCGTGTCCAGGGCGATCGTGGTGAAGTCCGCGAGCGCACCGGGCTCCAGCCGCCCCGCATCCGGGAGGCCGAGCGAGGCGTGGCCATCGGCGGTGGCGGCGGTCAGCAGCGCGTTCGCCGTCCAGTGGCCCCGCGTCCGGCTGCGCAGCCGCTCGTTCAGCTCCATGGCGCGCGCCTCCTCCAGCAGGTCGATGACGGCGTGGCTGTCGCTGCCCAATGACAGCGGGCTGCCCGCCTGCTGGAGCCGGCCGGCCGGGCCGGTGCCGTCGGCGAGGTCGCGTTCGGTGGTGGGGCACATGCAGGTGCCGGTGGCGGTACCTCCGAGGAGGGCGATGTCCTCGTCGGTGAGGTGCGTGTTGTGGACGCCGGTGGTGCGCGGGCCGAGGACCCCGTGGTCGGCGAGCAGCTGAGTGGGGGTGCAGCCGTGGGCGGCCCGGCAGGCGTCGTTCTCGGCGGTCTGCTCGGACAGGTGGACGTGCAGCGGGGCCTGCCGCTCCTCCGCCCAGCGGGCGACGGTGGCGAGCTGTTCGGCGGGGACGGCCCGCACGGAGTGGACGGCCGCGCCGATCAGCGCGTGCCCGCGCGGCTTGAGGGCGCAGACGCGTTCGGCCCAGGCCTCGGCGGTGCCGTCGGAGAACCGCCGCTGGTGCTCGTTGGGGGCCTCGCCGAAGCCGGAGGAGAGGTAGGCGGTGTCGAGGAGGGTGATGCGGATGCCGGCGGCTGCGGCGGCCTCGATCAGGGCCTCGCCCATGGCGTTCGGGTCGGCGTACGGGGTGCCGCCGGGCGCGTGGTGGACGTAGTGGAACTCGCCGACGTTGGTGATGCCGGCCAGGGCCATTTCGGCGTAGACCGCGCGGGCGAGGTCGAAGTAGCTGTCGGGGGTGAGGTTCTGGGCGACCTGGTACATCACGTCGCGCCAGGTCCAGAAGGTTCCGGAACCCACCTGGACGACCGAGCGCAGGGCCCGGTGGAAGGCATGGCTGTGGGCGTTGGCCAGGCCCGGGACGGTCAGGCCGCGCAGGACCTCGGCACCGGGGGGCGGCGTGTCGGTCCCGGTCCGCAGGGCGGCGATCCGCCCGTCGTCGGACACGTCCAGGGCGACGCCCGGCTCGACCGTGTCGCCGAGCCAGGCGTGCTCAAGCCAGTACGTCTTCACCACGTGCTCGTTCAACGACACGCCAGGCCTTCCAGTACGTCGGCGAGGGCGAGGACGCCGGCCACGCAGTCGTCCTCGGGGGCGAACTCCCGCGGGGAGTGGGAGACGCCCGTGGGGTTGCGCACGAACAGCATGGCGGTCGGGACGGCCGCGGAGAGGATTCCCGCGTCGTGTCCCGCGCCGGTGCCGAGGACGGGGACGGACCCGCCGAGGATGCGGTTGATCTCGTCACGCAGGGCGTGCTCGAACTCCACGACCGGCGTGAAGGACTCCCGGACGACGGCGAGGTCGATGCCGTCCTTCTCGGCGTGGTCGCGGGCGGCCTTCTCGATGGCGGTGACCACCGTGTCGAGGGTGGCCTGGTCCGCGGCCCGGGAGTCGAGCCAGCCCCGCACCAGGGAGGGGATGGCGTTGACGCCGTTGGGCTCGACGGAGATCTTGCCGAAGGTGGCGACGGCCCCGGCGAGCGCGGCTTCCGTACGGGCGGCGAGCACGGTCTCGGCGTAGGTGAGCATCGGGTCGCGCCGGTCGACCAGGCGGGTGGTGCCGGCGTGGTTGGCCTCGCCGCGGAAGTCGAACCGCCAGCGGCCGTGCGGCCAGATGGCGGAGGCGATGCCGACGGAGTCGCCGGACAGGTCCAGGGCGCGGCCCTGTTCGACGTGCAGCTCGACGAAGGCGCCGATGCGGGCGAGGCGTTCGGGATCCGGACCGATCGCGTCGGGGTCGTAGCCGGCGGCCTCCATGGCCCGGGGCAGGCTGATCCCGTCGCCGTCGCGCAGCTCGAAGGCCTTCTCCTTGGTCAGCTGCCCGGAGGTGAGCCGGGAGCCGACGCAGGCGAGCCCGAAGCGGGCGCCCTCCTCGTCGCCGAAGTTGACGATGGCGAGGGGGCGCCTGAACTGGACCCCGCGGGCGCGGAGCTCGTCGAGCGCGGCGAAGGCGGACACGACGCCCAGCGGGCCGTCGAAGGCACCACCGTCGGGGACGGAGTCCAGGTGGGAACCGGTGACGACGGCGTCACCGGCGGTCGGGTCACCGAGCCAGGCCCACTGGTTGCCGTTGCGGTCGGTCTCGACGTCGAGGCGGCGGGCCTCCGCCTGCATCCGGAACCAGAGCCGGCAGTCGGCGTCGGCGCCCGTCCAGGCGTAGCGGCGGTAGCCGCCGGAGGCGTCGCTGCGGCCGATGGGACGCAGC
>NZ_JBHWJJ010000087.1:0-34699 GCF_042732005.1 Streptomyces sp. NPDC059851
AGCAACCGGATCAGCGTCCCCAGATCCGTACTCGACGTCCGCGACTTGGACATCAGGGTCGTCAGGACCGTAGCCCCCATGTCGAACTTCATCGCTCACACTCCCCCGCACACACTCGAACAGTTCAGGCCATCAGTTCATCTGACAGTATGCCTACTTCTATCAACCGGCGTCGCATCTGCAACGCCCAACACCGCAGTTGTGACTCACGTATGACAAAGCGGCAGGCCGGTTCACGCGCCCTTCAGGTGGCGCACCAGGCGTTCGAAGTCCGCCCAGCCCGACAGGTCCGAAGGGTCCCCCGGCAGCGGGTAGTAGTACGCCGGGCGGGCTTTCGGGCCCAGCCTGACGGGGGTTTCCCCCAGTGGCGTGCGCTGCGCGCGGTCGTCCGGCATCGCCCGGACCTCCTCCGCGCCCAGGACGAAGGCCAGCGGGACCCCCGGGCCCTCGAAGCGCGGCGGGACCAGCAGGTCGCGGCGGGCTTTGCGGAGCTGTACGAGCATCGACTGGAGCCGGTGTCGGGTGGCGAGCACCTCGGCGGTCCGCTGGAGGGCGCCCAGGGGCACTTCCTCGTCGGGCCCGTAGCCGAACGCCAGCGTCACGTCCTCCTCGACCCCCGCCTTCGTACGGGTGATCTTCACCGTGGCGATGCCGGGCCGGTCGGGGCTGCCGACCACCACGAACCACGTCGGCTCGGGCGCCCGCGTGTACGCCACGTCCGTCAGCCGTCCCGGCGACCAGGGCAGGTTCGCCGGCTCCGCGGTGCCCCAGCCCGCCGGGGGCCCGCCGGTGAGCTCCCGCCACACCGTCTCCACGGATCCGCCGAGGACCAGCCGGTCGTCCGCGGGGTGGATCGTGCGGTAGGTGACGGCGAGCTGCCGCTCCCCCGTCTCCGCCACCTGTCCGTACGAGGCGGCCACCGGCGTCCGCGGGTCGTCCTCGGTGGCGTCCGCGGGAACGACGGTGGCGAACATGCCTTCCTGCCAGCGCAGCACCGCGCCGCTGAGGCCGTCGTAGTAGCCGTCCTGCTGGTCCTGCACCACCCACCGGGAGGGCCAGCCCGGCATCACGGACATCACCGCCGGGGACAGCATCGTCCCGGGCGGGGTGACGATCTGCAGGCCCCGCTCGGCTGCGGCGCAGGCCCGGAAGGCGTCGGCGAGCCAGGCCGTCATGGCGACGACCGGGCGGTCCATGATGACCACGGCGACGTTGCCGGTCAGCACGTCGACGGCGGGCTGCGCCGCAGCCGGTGTGGGCGCGACGCCGACCCCGTCGGAGGCCACCACGGCCAGCGAGCGCGCGGCCTCCGGCGGCCAGGCGGTGCCGTCCGACAGGGAGGCGAGCCGCGCCGCGAAGGTCCCCGCGAGCCGTTCCGCCTCGGGGACTCCGGTGGTGGCGCGGGCCTCGGTCCACCAGAACGGCACCGGCGGCGGCGTCGCCCCGAGCAGCCGCTCGGCCTCGCCTTCGACCTGCACGAGCAGCGGGGCCTCGACCGAGACCAGCGGCCGGCCCTGCGCGTCGCAGAGCTGGACGACCGCTCCCTCGCCCGTGGTGTCCACCAGCTTGTCGGGCCCTCCGGAGAGCAGGCCCGCGAGCACCGCCCACGGGTCCGGCATCCGGGGGGTGAGGGCTATGACGTCCTTGGTCATGGGGCTCGTACGGTCCCTTCGCGGGTCGTTACTCGGACGTGTGGACGGTCTGGATCAGGCGGTTCGGCTGGCCCCTGCGGACGAGCACGCCGCGCCCCGGCGGCTGGAAGGCGGCGTACACGCCGGGGAACAGCTGGCCCTCGCCGCGGTCGCCGGTCATCACCAGCGCCGAGGCCCCCGACTCGCGCAGGCCCTGCACCAGCGGCTCGTACAGGCCGCGGGAGGCTCCGGCGACGCGCCGGGTCAGGACGAAGTGCAGGCCGATGTCGACCGCCGACGGGATGTACGGGACGAACGGGGCGAGCGGTGACTGGCCGGCCGTGGTGAGCACGTCGTAGTCGTCGACGAGGACCACGATCCGCGGGCCACCGCCCCAGCTGCCCGGCTCCAGGTCCTCCAGGGGGGCGCTGTCGTCGGGCAGACGGCGCTCCAGCTCGCCCGCGATGCCCGCGGCCAGCCCGGCGCACATCTTGGCGTTGTAGGCGTAGCCGCCGTTGAACTCCTCGGGCACCACGCCGCGCAGACTGCGTCGCGGGTCCATGATCGCGAAGACGAGCTCCTCCTCGCCGTACCGCTCGATGAGGCCGCCGGCGATCGTCTTCAGCAGGTTCGTCTTGCCGCATTCGCTGTCGCCCATGACCAGCAGGTGCTGGTCGTGCTGGAACAGGTCGAGCAGGACGGGGGCCAGGGCGGTCTGGTCCAGGCCGATCGGCACCCGCCGCGGCTCGGCGACCGGCCCCGGCAGGACGTCCGGCTCCAGCAGGTGCGGCAGCACCCGCACCGGCTGGGCGGTCTCCCCGCCCCAGGTGGCGCGCACGGTGCGGGCGGTGCGCTCCAGTACGGCGCCCAGCTCGGAGTTGTCGGCCTGCCCGTCGGTGCGGGGCAGGGCGACGTGCGCGAACAGCTTGCCGTCGGTCAGGACCCGGCCGGGCTCGTCGGGCGCGAGGGTCTCGGAGAGCTTGCGCTCGATGCTCGACTCGCTGGGGTCGTTGAGCCGCAGTTCCACGCGGGTGCCGAAGTTGGACTGGGTGGCGATGCGGACGTCGTTCCAGCGGAGCATGCCCGCGACGACGTGGATGCCGTAGCCGCCGCCGCGCTTGAGGATGTCGACGATGGCGTCGTCGAGTTCCTCGAAGTCGTCGCGGAGCGCGCCGAAACCGTCGATGACGAGGACGATCTCGGCCGAGGCCAGTTCGGGGAGCCGGCCCGCCGCGTGCAGGGTGCGCAGCTGCTCGACGGAGTCGATGGTGTGGTCGCGGAAGACGTCCTCGCGGACCGCGAGCATGTTCCGCACCTCCTCGACGGTGCGGGCCGCGCGCTCGCGGTCGGCGCGGCCGGCGATCCCGCCGACGTGCGGCAGGCCCGCCAGTGCCTGGAGGCCGCCGCCGACGAGGTCGAGGCCGTAGACACCGACCTCCTGCGGGGTGTGGGTGAGCGCGAGGGAGAGGACGAGGGTGCGAAGCAGGGTGGTCTTGCCGGACTGGGGGCCGCCGATGACGGCGGCGTGGCCGCCCGCGACGGTGAGGTCCAGGTACCACTCGCCCTGCCACTGCTTGGCCGGGTCGTCGAGCAGGCCGAGCGGCACGACGAGCGGGCCGCGCCGCTTGGCGAGCTGCATGCCGCGCGGGCCGACGCCGAGCGGGCCGGCGACGGCGTCGAGCGGGAGCGCGGAGGGCAGCGGCGGCAGCCAGATGCGGCGGACGGGGGCGGCGGCGCGCTCCAGCTGGCCGACGATGACGCCCAGTTCGGTGGGGCCGCTCTCGCGGCGCCGGCCGCTCGGCTCCTGCACGGTCTGGTCCTCGGGCTCGGCGAGGGTGTTGAAGGCCTCGTACTCCAGCGCGAGCGGTCCGGTGTCCTCGTCCTCCTCGCGGCGGACGGGGCCCCGGTAGGCGCCGGAGACGTAGCTCGCCTTGAAGCGCTCGTAGTGGCTGGTGTCGACCTTGAGGTAGCCGAAGCCGGGCAGCGGCGGCAGGTGGAAGGCGTCCGAGGTGTCGAGGACGGTACGGGACTCGTCCGCGGAGAAGGTGCGCAGGCCCAGCCGGTAGGACAGGTAGGTGTCCAGGCCCCTGAGCTTGCCGCCCTCGATGCGCTGGCTGGACAGCAGCAGGTGCACGCCGATGGAGCGGCCGATGCGGCCGATCGACAGGAACAGGTCGATGAAGTCGGGCTTGGCGGTGAGGAGCTCGCCGAACTCGTCGATGACGACGAACAGGTGCGGCAGCGGCTCCAGGTCCGGCCGGCGGTCGGCGCGCAGGGCGGCGTAGTCGCCGATGTCGGCGACGTTGCCGGCGTCCTTGAGGACCTGTTGGCGGCGCTTGACCTCGCCGGCGAGGGAGGCGTGGACGCGTTCGACGAGGCCGGCCTGGTTCTCCAGGTTGGTGATGACACCGGCGACGTGCGGTAGGTCCGCGAACGGTGCGAAGGTGGCACCGCCCTTGTAGTCGACGAGGACCAGCGCGAGGTCCTCCGGCGGGTGGGTCGCCACCAGCGCGAGGACGAGGGTGCGCAGCAGCTCGGACTTGCCGGATCCGGTGGCGCCGACGCACAGGCCGTGGGGGCCCATGCCGAGCTCGGAGGACTCCTTCAGGTCGAGCAGGACCGGCTCGCGGGAGTCACTGATGCCGATCGGTACGCGCAGGAAGGCGCGCTCGCCCCGCGGCGCCCACAGTGCGGGGAGGTCGAGGCGGGCCACGTCGTCGATGCCGAGCAGCTCCGCGAAGTCGACGGGCCCGGACAGCGGGGCGTCGGCGAGGGACTCGGCGGACAGCCGGAGCGGGGCGAGCATCCGGGCCAGGCCCTCCGCGGACGGGATGCCGACCTCGTCGACGGTGCCGTGGGCGCTGACCGGCTCGGTCTGGCGCAGGTCCTCGATGCGGACCTGCGCTCCGTCGACGGTGATGCGCACGCCGACGTGGCCGGGCTCCTGGATCCGCTGTTCGAGCAGGTGCAGGACGGTGATGCCCATGTCGCGCAGGCCGACCGCCTCGTCGGGGCGGGGCAGTTCGACGGCGTCCTCGCCGTGTCCGTCGACGACGACGAGCAGTCGGGAGTTCATGGTCAGCGCGTCCGTGCCGGCCAGGCCGCGGCGCACTTCGGCCGCGTAGGAGGCGCGGCGGTTCAGCTCGGCCCCGAGCAGGCGGGCGAGCTGCGCGGTGGAGGGGGCGATCCGGCGGGCGGGGACGGGCCCGTCGTGCTGCCCGGAGTCGAGCAGGTGGGGCATCCACTTGGCCCAGTCCCAGTCGTCGATCCGGTCGCCGGGCACGGCGAGGGCGACGGCGACGTCGTCGGGGGCGTGCAGGGCGGCGGTCTGCACGAGCAGGGCGCGGGCGACGCGCAGGCAGTCCTCGCGGGGGCCGACGACGCTGATGTTGCCGACGCGGTCCAGGGGGACGGTCAGCGGGAGTTCGGTGCCGGTGCGGAAGCGGGCGGTCAGCGCCGAGGCTTCGTTGAGCATGAACTGGTCGGGCGGGGTCAGTACGGAGGACCCCTGCTGGCCGATCTTCAGGTCCCGTACGGGCATCTCGCCGGTGCCGACGCGCACCTGGAGGAAGTCGCCGTCGGCGCGGCGCCGCTCCCACAGTCGGGCCGGGTCGCGCACGACGTCGTACAGCGCCTGCGGCGCCGGGTTGAGCACGTCGGCGCGCTCGCGCCGCTCCCGCTCCTCGCCGGCGAGCTCCTCGCGCAGGTCCTCCAGGTAGGCGAGGTAGGCCTCGCGCTGGGTGCGGCGGGCGCGCTGGGCCTTGCCGCGCTGCGAGAAGGCCATGATGAGGGAGCCGGCGACCGTGACGCAGAGGATCAGCGCGCCGAGCGCGGCGAACTGGCTGTTGCGGACGACGGTCATCATCACGACCGAGGACATGACGCCGGCCACGGGCAGCAGCGACATGGCGATGTTGCCCGCCTTCCCCTCGGGGAGGTTCGGCGGGGCCTCGATGGTCCGGGCCTCGGTGGCGGCCGGGGGCTTGATGGTCCGGGCCGGGCGGTGGATCAGTCGGGTACTCATCGTCAGTGGCGCTTCTGGGAGAGCTGGAAGACGTCCGCGGCGAGCCGGGTGGCGGTCGTCCGGGTCGACTCGGCGAGCAGTTCGGTACGGATGACGCCGCCGCTCGCCAGGTGGCGGTCGTACGGCAGGACGTGGACGGTCGCCCCGGTCGAGCCGAGCGTGCGGGCGGCCTCTTCGAGGTCGATGCCCGAGTGCGGGGACTGCTCGGTGATGACGACGACGGTGCCGGCGATCAGGTGCGGGGGCAGGCCCTGCATCCATTGGAGGACCGCGTAGGTGCTGGCGATGCCGTCGAGGGCGGCGGGGGTGGCCAGGACGCGGGCCTGCGAGGCGGAGAGGGCGACGCGGGCCACTTCGGCGGGCAGGGTCTCGCAGTCGACGACGGTCACCCCGAAGTAGCGGCGCAGCGCGACCATGGCCCGCTCGTAGGACCGGAGGTCCAGCATGGCGCCGATCCGGCCCTGGCTGCCGGGCAGCAGCCAGGCGTTGTCGCGGAGCTGGACGAGGTAGCCGGTGACGTCGAGGAGGGACATCTGGGGTTCGACGATGTCGGCGAACTCGCCGGTGGTCCAGCGGAGGGTCTCGGCGCCGAGCCGGATGGGCAGGGAGCCGAGGGCGGGATCCGCCTCGACGAAGAGGACGGGGTCCTGGCGGTAGTGGGCGTACGTGGTGCCGAGGAGGGCCGCGACGGTGGACTTGCCGGCGCCGCCCCGGATGGACGTGACGGCGATCTGGCGGCCGGTCGTCACGGACTGCTGCAGCAGTTCGGCGGTACGGGTGGCGTCCGCGACCTCGCGGGAGGCGGATGAGGAAACGGTTCGCCAGAGGGTGCGGGCGGCGCGGGTCGCGAACGGCTCGCCCCGGCGGGCCCCCTTGTAGGCGCCGACCAGGCTCTTGTCGACCACGGGCAGCGAATCGGGCGTCCGGGTGGCGCCGCCCCGCCGGGGGGCCCCGGCCGCGCCGGGGACCGGGGCTGCCGCGCCGTGGGCGGCTGCCGCGCCGTGGGCGGCTGCCGCGCCATGGGCGGCTGCCGCGCCATGGGCGGCTGCCGCGCCGTGGGCCTGGTCGGCTCCCTGGGCGGGGTGGGGCTGGTGCTGGGCGTGGGCGGGACCGCCCTGGGCCGCGGGCTGGTGCTGGGCGTACGCCTGGGCGCCGTGGCCGGAGACGGCTCCCTGGCCGGGGACCGACCGGGAGAAGGGCTGCTGCTGGGCTTGGGCTTGTGCCTGCGCGTGCGCCCCGGGGTGGACGTGGCCGCCCTGAGCCGCGGGCTGCTGCTGGCCGTGCGCCTGGCCGCCCTGGGCCGGCGGCTGGCCCTGGGCCTGCGGTCGTGCCTGCGGGTAGCCGTCGCCGGCGGCCTCGGCCGGCGCGTTGCCCGGGGCCTGCGGGTAGCCGTAACCGGGGACTCCGGCCTGGCCCGGCCCCTGCGGGTAGCCGTAACCGGGCGCCCCGGCCTGCGCCTGCGCCTGGGCCTGGGCCTGGGCCTGGGCCTGGGCCTGGGCCTGCGGGTAGCCGTAACCGGGCGCCTCGCCCTGGCTCTGGACGGGCTGCTGCTGGCCGGGAGCTTGGGCCTGCGCCGCCTGCGCCGCCTGCGCGTAGGCCTGCTGCGGGGCGCCGGGGACGGGCTGCTGCGGGTGGTGGCCCTGGCCCTGCTGCGGGCCGGGGGTCATCCCCTGGGCGGTGGCCTGTGGGTGACCCTGCTGCGGGTGGCCGGGCTGCACGTGGCCCTGCTGGGGGCCGGGCTGGTGTGCCGCGGTGGTCCCGGGGGTTCCGTCCTGGGCCTGGGGTGCGGAGGCCGCCCTCAGGTCGCGCAGGACGTCGCCCTGCCAGTTGTCTCCGTTCGGCATGTCTGCCACTGCCCCTCTTCTTCCGACCTGCTGCCCCGCCCGGAGCGTTGATCCGGCCTGCTGCCCCGCCCGGGGCGCTCGGCCTGCGCGTTGACTCAGAACTTGTCGAGCAGTTGCCCGTACACGCCGAACACCCCGATGGCCAGCGGGAAGAGCCCCACCATGCCGATGGACTCGACGAGGTCCGCCATCCGCCGCAGCCGCACCTGCACGTGCTCGGGCGGCTGCACCGCCAGCACGAGCATCGGCAGCAGCGCGGCCACGCACAGCACGGCCAGTGCCCCGACACCGCCGTCGTGCTGGATCCACAGCACGACGAGGCGTACGACGAGGACGCACGCGGCGGCGAGCAGCGCCACGACCTCGGCGACCAGCGGGAACGCCCGGGCCCGGGACAGGAGCACCACGGCGATGAGCGCGGTCAGCGCCACGGTCCACGCGCTGGGCTTCGCGGCCAGGGTGAGCAGCCATCCGCCGGCGGCGGCCGAGGCCGCGGTGGCGATGGTCGCGAGGGCGAGGCCCCGGTGGGTGGCGGCGAGGGCGTTGCCGACCTCGTGGCGGCTGACCGAGGCTCCGCCGGAGCGGCTGTCGTCGAGCCCGGTGAGCCCCGAGGCCATCAGCGCGAGCCGCGGCAGCACCCCGAGCAGTACGACGGAGAGCAGCGCCATGACGGCGCCGAGCCGCGCGGGGTCGTCCTGGACGGCGGCCACGGCCCCCCACAGGACGGTGATGCCGGCGACGGCCATGGCGCCGATGAGCCCGCCGCGGCCGAGCGGGGAGAAGTACCCGAGCAGGACCAGCGTCAGGGTCAGCGAGCCCGCGACGGCGGCGGACCGGACGATGCCCGACCAGTGGTGGGCGTCGGCGGCGGTCCATGCGGCGAGCACGGACAGGGCGCCGGAGGCCAGCAGGAGCACGGTGGCCAGGCCGCGGTTGCCCTGGCCGATCCGGGACACGAGCGCCCCGGCCGCGAGCAGCACCAGCGTGAGGGCCAGCAGGGTCCCGGCGAGGGTTTCGAGGCCGGTCTCGCGCCGGGCGAGCAGTGCGGCGGTGACGGCGAAGGCCACGGTCGCGGCGCCGGCGCTGGCCCTGCGCGCGGCGGGACGCCAGCGCCAGGCCCGTAGGTCGAGGTCGTCGGCCACGAGGTCGGTGACGTCGTGGACGACGGGGGCGGGCGGCGCCGAGTGGGTCCTGACGAGCTGCAGGACGGCGCCGTCGGCTATGCCCGCCGACTCCAGCGTGCTCTCGTGCGGCAGCGCGGAGCCGTCCGACGTCATCAGCTGACGTGTCATCGGACGGGAGGCGGCGCGGTCGTCGAGCAGCAGCAGGACGTCGGGGAGCAGTTGTCCGATCGGCGTGTCGGACGGGAGGACCACGTCGGCACGGCGGCGCTCGCCGACCAGGGTCACCCGGCTCAGTTGCGCCCGGGAAGTCGTTGCTGTGCTCACCACTTGCGGGAACCTATCATCGCGGCGTTCTGACCTTTCGGGCCATGCTTCTACGACTGGGTCGGCTTGGGCGACTTCGTCACGGGCTGGGACGGCGAAGAGGACTTGGACGGTTTCGCGGCCGGCGCGGACGTCGAGTGGCCGGGCGTCTTCGCCGCCCCGGGCGACTTGGCCGGGGCCGGGGACTTCGCCGGGTCGGAGGACTTCGCGGGGCCGGGCGCCTTCGGCGGTGGCGTCTGCTTCGGGAACTGGCTCTGCTGCAGCTGCTGCTGTTGCTTCTGCTGCTCGGCCTTCTGCTTGGCCAGCGTGGCCTGGATGAAGGACCAGCCGACGCAACCGGCGCACAGGACGGCCGCGATGGCGATCCCGATGAACATCTTGCCGAGCCGCTCGTCCGCCGTGCGCCGCGCCCGCTGCGCGCCGAACAGCAACGCGTCCCGCATCCTGCGGCGGCGTACCGCCACCGACTCCAGCAGCTGACTGTCGTAATCGCGTGCCATGCGCCGCCCGTCGTCTCCCCCGTGTTTTGCCTGTGCAACATAGAACATGCATCCGCCCGGAGCACGCCCGGCGGGTCGGCGCGGCGAGCCGCCGGGGCGCGGCGGGGCGCCGGCCGGCGCCGTGTCGGCGCCACCTCCGGCGCCATGTCGGCGTCATCGAGGGGCAGTTCGCCTCCTGCTCGCCCGCTTCCGCCGACCACCGATCGGAACGGCCCGTTCCGCAGCGGTCGGTGACAGGTGCTAGATTCCGTCCGTGCCGCCGCGGCGCGATCCGCTTGATCGGTACCTGACATCCACCCTACCGACACCGGCGCCGGCGACACCCTACGGAACCCCGGGGCGCCGCGGGAGCGGCCTGGTCGTCCGGCCCTGCAGGGACCGGACTTCGCCGTCAGCGTCGACGACGCCGAACGCGGCGCCGCCCTCCTCGACACCCTCTCCGCCCGCCGCTCCGGCTGACCCCGTACGGCACTGCGGCGCCGGCAGTGGACTCGCCCGCATGGGTGGTCATGTACACCGCAGAAACGATCAGGCTCGCGGCGCTGACGCCGCGCCTCGCCCCTCTCGGGAAACGTGGCTACCGCAAGCCGCCGGAACGACCGGCGGCACCGCCGGAGAACGGAGCACACGATGAGCGCTGCCGGAAAGCTGCCCCCGGGCGTGGTCGAGATCCAGCCGGAGGGCGCGCCCTGCCCGCCCAAGACCCTCGGCCTCTACCGCGACTACAACTGCCAGGGCCCTGGCTACGGGATCGGGGCCGGCTACCCGGTGGACCTCAGCATGCTGCCCCTGCCCAACGGAGGCAGCATGTCGAAGAACGTGTCCTCGTGGGTCAACCTCACCGACAGCAACGCGCGGCTGATCGGCGCGGGCGGCCCGCGCACCCTCAAGGCGGGCGAGAAGCTCGAAGAGCCGGCCCACTTCAACGACACCGTGACCGCCGTCGAATGGGAGTAGGAGCAGCGGTCGGCGCGGACGCATGAGGACCGGGGGGCGGGCGCATTGCGGCACCCGCCCCCCGGCAGCTCCGCGCGGTCAGCCGGTGGGGGTGCCGGCGGTGAGGACGGCCAGGCGTTCCGGGTCGGTGAGGATGTCCAGGGCCGTGATCCGGCCGCCGCGGACGGTGAAGGCCATGAGGGACAGCGGGCTGCCGTCCGCCGCCCGGGACAGCACCCCGGGGAAGCCGTTGACCAGGACCGGCTGGGCGGCCTGCGCGAACCGGGCGAACATGATGGCCTGCGAGGCCACGTCCCGGGCGCCCCGGCGCACCAGGCCCGGGCGGAGCGTGCCGCCGTCGGAGCGGGCCACGATCTCCGGGTCGAGGAGGTCGAGGAGCGCTTCGAGGTCACCGCCGCGAGAAGCTGCGAGGAAGGCGTCGACGATCTCCCGGGTGCGCTCCAGGTCGCGGTCCTGGTCCGGTGCGGCCCCCTGGACACGGCGCCGGGCCCGACTGGCGAGCTGCCGCGTACTGGCGGCCGTACGCCCGAGGACGGGGGCGATCTCGTCGAACGGCACGGCGAACAGGTCGTGCAGGACGAACGCCAGCCGCTCCGCGGGGGAGAGGGTCTCCAGGACGATCAGCAGGGCGATGCCGACCGAGTCGGCCACGAGGACCTCGTTCTCCGGATCGATGCCGGCCAAGCCGGTGACGACCGGGTCGGGCAGGCGAATCCGCCCGTCCTCGCCGGTCAGCGGCTCCTCGCGGCGCGTCGTGCGCGAGCGCAGCATGTCCAGGCAGATGCGGCCGACGACGGTGGTCAGCCAGCCGCCGAGGTTGTCCACCGCGCTGCTGTCGGACCGGCTCAGCCTGAGCCAGGCCTCCTGTACGGCGTCCTCGCTCTCGCCGATCGACCCCAGCATCCGGTAGGCCACGGCCCGCAGGTGGGGGCGGTGCTCCTCGAAACGCCGGGCCAGGGCTTCCATTTCGTTCACCCGTCACATCCTCGTGTCGTCGCGCGTCGTCGTGTCGTCGTGTCGTCGTGTCGCAGCGCACCGGGCCGTGTCGTCGTGATCGTCGTCCGCGGCCGTCCGCCCGTCCTGCCGTTGGGCACCGTAGTCGAGCCCGCCAACTCGGCTTCTCCGTCGGCGGTTTCGCCCGTCCGCCGGACATCGGCCCGACGTGCCCCCGCGCGGGCCCGCGGGCGGGACAATGCGATCATGCGGATCGCGATACTGGGGCCCCTGGAGGTCCGGACCGGGCAGGAGGGCGACGACGCCGGGAACGTCGGGGTCGGGGGCGCACGGCTGCGCACGCTGCTGGTGCTGCTCGCCCTGGAGCCGGGCAGGGTGGTCGCCGGAGACCTGTTGATCGACGGGATCTGGGGCGAGGACCCGCCGATGGGGGCCGTGAACGCGCTCCAGGCCCTGGTGTCACGACTGCGCCGGGCGCTGCCGGGGCTGGAGATCGAGTCGCATCCGGCCGGGTACCGGCTCGCGGTCGATCCCGAAGCAGTCGACGCGGTCCGCTTCGAGCGGCTGGCCGCCGCCGGGCGGGCGGCGCTGCTGCGGGACGACGCGGCCGGCGCCTCCCGGGCCCTGCACGAGGCGCTGGAGCTGTGGCGCGGGCCGGCCCTGTTGGACGTGGCCGGCTACGACTTCTTCCGGGCACCGGTGGCCCGCCTGTCGGAGCTGCGGACGGCCGCGCTGGAAGACCGGATCGAGGCGGACCTACGGCTCGGCCGCGGCCACGCACTGACCGGCGAACTGGCCTCCCTCGTCGCCGCACACCCGCTGCGGGAACGCCTGGTCGGGGCCCTGATGCGGGCGCTCGTCGCGGCCGGCCGGCCCGCCGAGGCGCTCACCGCGTACGGTCGTGCCCGCGAGGCCCTCGCCGAGGAGCTCGGCGTCGACCCGTCGCCGGAACTGGCCGCGCTGCACACCGCCGTACTGCGGGGCGAGGTCCGCGTGCCCGCACCCGCCGCCGCCCCGACCCCGCCCCCCTCACGGGATCCGCAGCCACCGCGGGCAGCACACGCAGCGCAGGCCCGGCAGGCACCGCAGGCGTCGCCCGCCTCCGCGCCCACAGCCGGCAGCGCGGTGCCGACCAACTTGCGGGCCCCCCTCGCCGCGTTCGTCGGCCGGGACGAAGACGTCGCCCGCGTCGGCGAGCTGATCGTCGGGCACCGGCTGACCACCCTCACGGGTCCCGGCGGCGCCGGCAAGACCCGGCTGTCGGTGCAGACGGCCCGCCCACTGCTCGACCGGTTCCCCGACGGGATATGGCAGGTGGAGCTCGGGCCGCTGGCCGCGGAGAGCGCGGAGGACGACGTACCGTTGGCCGTCCTGGCCGCGCTCGGCCTGCGCGAGCAGACCTCGGCGACCGGCGGCCCCCTGGACCGGCTCGTGGCGGCGCTACGACCCCGCACCGCCCTGCTGCTCCTGGACAACTGCGAGCACCTGATCGACGCGGCGGCCTTCCTGGCCGACCGGCTCCTCGGCGCCTGCCCGAACCTGCGGATCCTCGCCACCAGCCGGGAGCCGCTCGGCCTGACCGGCGAGGCATTGTGGCCGGTCGGGCCGCTCGCCCTGCCCCCGCAGGACGCCGGGCCCGAGCGGGCGATGTCGTACGCGGCGGTCCGGCTGCTGGCCGAGCGGGCGGCTGCCGCCCGACCCGGCTTCGCCGTGGACGGGGAGACGGCGCCGGCGGTCACCCGGATCTGCCGGGCGCTGGACGGGATGCCGCTGGCGATCGAGCTGGCGGCGGCGCGGCTGCGCACCATGAGCGCCGAGCAGCTGGCGGCCGGCCTGGACGACCGGTTCCGGCTGCTGACCCGCGGCGCCCGGACGGCCCCGCGCCAGCACCGCACCCTGCGGGCGGTCGTGGACTGGAGCTGGGGGCTGCTGGCGGAGGAGGAGCGGGCCCTGCTGCGCCGGCTCGCCGTGTTCCCGGGCGGGGCGACGGTGGAGGCTGCCGAGCGCGTCTGCGCGGGCGGCCCCGTGGCGGGTGCCGTCGTGTTCGACCTACTGGCCTCCCTGACCGACAAGTCGCTGCTGGTCACGGCGGGCGACGGGCGCTACCGGATGCTGGAGACCATCAGGGCGTACGGTCTGGAGCGGCTGGTCGACGCGGGCGAGCGGGAGGACGTGCGCCGGGCGCACGCCGCGTACTTCACCGAGCTGGCGCGGACCGCCGACCCGCACCTGCGCCGGGCCGGGCAGCTGGAGTGGCTCGCCCGGCTCGGGGCCGAGCACGACAACCTGAAGGCGGCGCTGCGCGGGGCGGTGGCCGCCGAGGACGCGCCGACGGCCGTGTCGATGGTCGCGGCGGCCGGCTGGTACTGGTGGCTGAGCGGCCACAAGGCGGAGGGGGCGCAGCTGGCGGCGGCGGCCCTGGCCCTGCCCGGCTCGGTGGAGGACGGCGAACGGGTCGTCGCGTGCGCGTTCTCCGTGCTGTTCGCGACGGCCGGGGTGGGCGACGAGCTCCGGTTCACGGGCCTGCTGGCCGAGGCGCTGCAGCTGGCCGGGAGGACGGGCGCCCGGCACCCGGTGGTCCGCTACCTCGGGCCGATCGACCGGATGATGCGCAGCGCCGCGAACGGCGAGCCGGCGCCGCTGGACTGCTGGGACGAGCTGCTCCGGGACGACGATCCGTGGGTACGGGCGCAGGGCCGGCTGGAAGGAGCCCGGACGCTGCTCGGCGCCGGCGGCCCGCCCGAGCAGGCGGAGCGGGACATCGAGGAGGCGCTGGCCGGGTTCCGGGCGCTCGGCGAGCGGTGGGGCCGGTCCTTCGCACTGACCGTGCTGGCGGATCTGGTGGCCCGGCGCGGCGACTTCGGTACGGCGCTCGCCCACTACCGGGAGGCGGTCGCGGTGCTCGGCGAGATGGGGACGGTGGAGGAGCGGCTGTACGCCCTGGTGCAGCAGGCGCTGGTGGCGGGGCTGGCGGGGGACGCGGCGGGCGGCGAGGCGGCGATGGCGCGGGCGGAGCGGGACGCGGAGGCCGACGGCCTGCCGGAGTCGCTGGCGGCCACGACCCTCGGCAGGGCGGAACTGGCCCGCCGTAACGGGCAGTTCGCAGTGGCCCGGGAGCAGCTGGACCGGACCCGGGCGGCCATCGCGGAGGTGCCCGTCCACCCGGTGTTCCAGGCGATGGCGCTCGACACCCGCGGCCATCTGGACGCGGAGGCGGGTGATCTGGCGGCAGCCCGCGTGCACCGGGCCCAGGGCCTGGAGCTGGCCGTCGGATCCGGGCACGCGCCAACCGTGGCCCGGCTGCTGGTCGGGGTGGCCGACCAGGCCGTACGGGAGGACCGGCCGGCGGAGGCGGCCCGGCTGCTGGCGGCGGCGGAGGCGGTGCGCGGCGGGCCGGATCACGCGTGGCCGGATGCGGCGCGGGTGGAGGACGCGGCGCGCGCCGCACTCGGCGAGGGGTTCACCGAGGCGGCGCGATGCGGTGCGGAGCTGCCGGAGGAGGCGGTGCGCGAGCTGGCCGGGGTCATCCTCGGCGGTTGAAGAGCTTCACGGCCCAGAGGTAGCCGGCCACGGTGAGGCCGAGGCACCAGGCGACGGCGATGATGCCGTCGTTGCCGATCGGGGTGCCCATGAGCAGGCCGCGGACGGTTTCGATGACCGGGGTGAAGGGCTGGTGCTCGGCGAAGACGCGGACCGCGGTGGGCATCGAGTCGGTGGGGACGAACGCGCTGCCGATGAAGGGGAGGAAGGCCAGGGGCATGACGATGTTGCTGGCGCCCTCCGGGGTGTCGCTGAGGGTGCCGAGGGCGACGGCGATCCAGGTCACGGCGAAGGTGAGGAGGGTGATCAGGCCGGCGGCGGCGAGCCATTCGGTGGGGCCGGCGGAGGGCCGGAAGCCCATCAGCGCGGAGATGCCGAGGACCAGCCCGACGCTGATCAGGGTCTGCAGGACGCTGCTGATCACCCGGCCGACGAGGATCGAGGCGCGGGAGATGGCCATGGTGCGGAAGCGGGCGACGATGCCCTCGGTGAGGTCGGTGCAGACGGACACCGCGGTCGCGGTGGAGGCGGCGGTGACGGTCATCAGCAGGATGCCGGGGACCAGGTAGTTGATGTACGCGGCGCCGGTGCCGATGCCCGCGGCCAGGGGCCGGCCGAGGACGTAGACGAACAGCAGCAGGAAGATCAGCGGGATGCCGATGGTGCCGAGCGTGAGGCCGGGGTAGCGCAGGGCGTGCTTGACGTTGCGCCGCAGCATCGTGGACGCGTCGCGCAGGGCGTGGGAGCGGGCGGGCGGGGCGGCCCGGTGGGCGGCGGCAGCGGTGGTGGTCATGGTTCGGCTCCTTGGCGATCGGGGGCTGCGGGACGGTGGACGGGGCTTGCAGGGCGGACGGTCGGCTAGCGGGCCGGAGCGGACGTGGTGGGCTGCCCGCCCGGGCGGCCGGTGAGGGCGAGGAAGACGTCGTCGAGGTCGGGGGTGTTCACGGTCAGGGCGCCGACCTCGATGGACTCGGCGTCGAGCCGGTCGAGTAGGGCCCGCAGCGAGGGCACGCCACCGTCGCTCGGGATCTGGAGGGTGAGCGCCTCGTCGTCGCGGGCGGCCTCGGCGAAGGCGCGGGCGGCGTGGTCGAGGGCGGCGTACTCGGTGAAGCGGAGGCTGATGTTGCCGCCGGGGACGAGCCGCTTCAGCTCGTGGGCGGTGCCCTGGGCGACGAGTCTGCCGCCGTCCAGGACGGCGATGCGGTCGGCGAGCTGGTCGGCCTCCTCCAGGTACTGGGTCGTGAGGAAGATGGCGACGCCGCCGGCCACGAGCTCGCGGATGATCTCCCACATGGCCCGCCGGCTGCGCGGGTCGAGGCCGGTGGTCGGCTCGTCGAGGAAGATCACCTCCGGGCCGCCCATCAGGGTCATGGCCAGGTCGAGGCGGCGCAGCGTGCCGCCGGAGAAGGTGGCCGCGGTCTTGCGGGCCCGGTCCGTGAGGTCGAAGGCCTCCAGGAGCTCCGCGGTGCGGCGGCGGCCCTCCGCCTTGCCGAGGTGGCGCAGGTCGGCCATCAGGTGCAGGTTCTCCTCGGCGGTGAGGAGCTTGTCCACCGCCGAGAACTGGCCGGTGACGCCGATCGCGGCCCGGACCGCGTCGGGGCGGGTGGCCAGGTCGTGCCCGGCGATCCGCACCTGTCCGGAGTCGGCCCGGATCAGGGTGGACAGGATCTGGACGGTGGTCGTCTTCCCGGCGCCGTTCGGGCCGAGGAGGGAGAAGATCGTCCCGGCGGGGACGTGCAGGTCGATGCCGGCGAGGACCGTCTTGTCGCCGTAGGACTTGCGCAGTCCGGTGGCCTCGATGGCCGGACGGCTGGAGGTGGGCGTCATGGCGTTCGTCCGTTTCGTCGTCGCTTCCTGGTGACGTCGTCACGATGTCCGGGGGCGCTGACGGCTGCGTGAGGGACCGCTGACAGACCGCTGACAGGGACCGCGGTCTCCGCGCCGAGGGGCCCGGGGGCAGACGTGCGGGCAGGACGGAGGCCGGGCACTTCCGTAGAATGGAAGGCAGGTTCCGTCATGCGACAGGTAAGGACCCGCACGCCATGTACCCCACCGACGCAGAAGCCGCCGCCGAAGCCCGCGCCGTCGTCAAGGACGCCGACCGCAAGCACGTCTTCCACTCCTGGTCCGCGCAGGAGCTCATCGACCCGCTCGCCGTGGCCGGGGCCGAGGGCTCCTACTTCTGGGACTACGACGGCAACCGCTACCTCGACTTCTCCAGCGCCCTCGTCTACACCAACATCGGCTACCAGCACCCGAAGGTCGTCGCCGCCGTCCAGGAGCAGGCCGGCCGCCTGTGCACCCTCGCGCCCGGCTTCGCCGTCGACGTCCGCTCCGAGGCGGCCCGCCTCATCGCCGAGCGCACCCCCGGCGACCTGGACAAGGTGTTCTTCACCAACGGCGGCGCCGAGGCCGTCGAGAACGCGGTGCGGATGGCCCGGCTGCACACCGGCCGGCCCAAGGTGCTGTCCGCGTACCGCTCGTACCACGGCGCCACCGCCGCCGCGATCAACCTGACCGGCGACGCCCGGCGGTTCGGCAACGACAGCGCGACCGCCGGCGTCGTGCACTTCTGGGGGCCTTATCCGTACCGCTCGCCGTTCTGGTCCGCCTCCGAGGCCGAGGAGTGCGAGCGCGCCCTGCGCCACCTGGAGGACACCGTGGCCTTCGAGGGGCCGGCCTCCGTCGCCGCGATCGTCCTGGAGACCGTCGGGGGTGCGCCGGGCGTGCTCGTCCACCCGGAGGGCTATCTGGCGGGGGTGCGCGAGCTCTGTGACCGCCACGGCATCGTCTTCATCCTCGACGAGGTGATGGTCGGCTTCGGGCGCACGGGGAAGTGGTTCGCCGCCGAGCACTGGGGCGTCACCCCCGACCTGATCACCTTCGCCAAGGGCGTGAACAGCGGCTACGTCCCCCTCGGCGGCGTCGCGATCTCGGGGGCCATCGCCGAGACGTTCGCCACCCGCCCGTACCCGGGCGGACTGACGTACTCCGGGCACGTGCTGGCCTGTGCCGCGGCGGTGGCGACGATCAACGTGATGGAGGAGGAGGACGTCGTCGGGCGGTCCGCCCGCACCGGCGCGGAACTGCTCGGTCCGGGCCTGCGCGCCCTCGCCGAGCGACACCCGTCGGTCGGGGAGGTCCGGGGGCTGGGCACCTTCTGGGCCCTGGAGCTCGTACGCGACCGGAAGACCCGCGAGCCACTGGTCCCGTACAACGCCACGGGCGCCGACAACGCGCCGATGGCCGAGTTCGCGGCTGCCTGCAAGAAGGGCGGCCTGTGGCCGCTGACCGCCGGCAACCGCATCCACCTCGCCCCGCCCTGCACGATCGCCCCCGAGGACGTGGCCAGGGGCCTGGAGATCCTCGACGCGGCCCTGTCGGTCGCGGACGCGCACACGACCGGCTGAAAGAAGGCACTCCGACCCGGTCCCGCCCGGCCCCGCCCGGCTGCTGTGCGGTCGGCCAAGCCCGGGGCGCCCGGATTCGGATGATCCGTACGGGGGAGATCCGGGCGCGGGCGTGGTGCAATCCGATCAGCGGTACGGACCGGGATGCACGTCAGTCCCGGGGCGGTCCCACGGGACCGGACGGCGGGGAGCGGACGTCCAGGGGTGCGGGCGGGCGCTGGACGCCGGGCGTACGGGATCCAGACCACCGGACTCCGTGTTCCCGAGGACCCGAAGGAAGGCACCATGAGCAAGCACGTCCTGGCCCAGAACCAGTACGGCAAGGCCGAGAACCGCATCGTCAAGGTCACCCGCAAGGGAAGCGACGGCTCCTGGCACGAGATCCGCGACCTCAACGTCTCGGTGGCGCTGCGCGGCGAGTTCCGCGACGTCCACCTGACCGGCGACAACACCAACTGCCTGCCGACCGACACCACCAAGAACACGGTGTACGCCTTCGGCAAGGAGCACGGCATCGAGTCGCCCGAGGCCTTCGGCATCCTGCTCGCCAAGCACTTCGTCTCCTCGCAGACGCCGATCCGCGAGGCGCAGGTCCGGATCGAGGAGTTCGCCTGGGAGCGCATCCCGGTCCCCACGCGCAAGGAGCAGCACTCCTTCGTCCGCAAGGGCCAGGAGGTGCGCACCGCGCAGATCACGTACGGGGAGTCCACCGGCCTCCAGGTCATCTCGGGCCTGAAGGAGCTGACCGTCATGAACTCGACGAACTCCGAGTTCCACGGCTACGTCAAGGACAGGTACACGACGCTGCAGGAGGCGTACGACCGCATCCTGGCGACCAAGGTCACCGCGCGTTGGGCGCACTCGGCGCTGGCCGCCGACGAACCCGGGCACGACTGGGACCGCTCGTACAAGAAGGTCCGCAAGCACATGCTGGAGGCCTTCGCGGAGACGTACTCGTACTCGCTCCAGCAAACCCTGAACCAGATGGCCGAGCGGGTGCTCGACAACTGCCCGCGGGTCAACGAGGTGCGGCTGAACCTGCCGAACAAGCACCACTTCCTCGTGGACCTGGAGCCCTTCGGCCTCAAGAACGACAACGAGGTCTACTTCGCGGCGGACCGGATGTACGGCCTGATCGAGGGCACCGTCCACCGCGACGGCGTCCGGCCGGTGATCGCGACGAGCGACTGGATCGTGGCGTAACGACCGCCCCTTCAGGCCTGGTTGCGCGGGCTGGTCCCATCGCCCGGGCCGCCCCCGTTGCCCGGGCCGCCCCCGTTGCCCGGGCCGCCCCCGTTGCCCGGGCCGCCCCCGTTGCCCGGGCCGCCCTCGACGCCCCGGCCGCTCCGGCCGTGACCGAGGAGGAGGTTCCAGCGGCCGGCCCGGCCGGTCAGGGTGGTGACGGTGTCGGGCCGTACGTCGAGCCGCCAGAAGGCCGGGAGCGGCAGCTCCAGGGCGTACACCACGGCCGCACGCACGACGGCCTGCTCGACCTCGGGGCGGTGCGTGCCCCCGGGCAGCCCGGCCAGCGCGGCGCCGACCCGGGCGACCAGCCCGGCGAGGGACTCCCCGCCCCCGGGCGGTGCGTAGGCGGGGTCGGTCAGCCAGCGCCGGATGCCCTCGGGGTCCTCGGCGGCGACCTCGTCGAGGGTGCGGCCCGCCCAGTTCCCGGTGTCGGGGCCGCGCAGGCCCTCGTGACCGGGGCTGGGCTCACCGTGGCCGAAACGCGTCTGCCGCGCGGCTACGTCGAACGGCCGGGTAACGAACTGAACTCGTACTACGCCGCTCTTCATAAAGGGAGCATAAGCGCGGTACGGTCTCGGACGACAACCAAACAAGACGACGGTCCGACGGAAGCCCGGTGAGATCCCGGCACGGTCGCGCCACTGTGAACCCTCCCCGAGGAGAGGGAAGTCAGACCCGCGCCGTCGTTGCGAGCACCACTGACCGGGACGCGTGTTCCCTCTGGAGGTACAACCATGGCCGACACCGCCGTGCCCACGACGGCCCCCGCCGCCGTCGCCCCGATTTCCCTCTCCTCGCTCGCCCCCTGGACCCTCTTCGCGGGTGTCCTGATGCTCGCCCTCCTCTACCTCGTCGGCATCGAACAGGGCGCCACCGCGCTGTTCGAGGGCGAGACCATCCACGAGTGGATGCACGACGGCCGCCACCTGCTCGGCTTCCCCTGCCACTGATCGACCGGCCGACTGACCAAGGGAAGCCCATGAATCCCATCTCCCCGCGCGTCCTGCTGGTGCGCGGCATGCTGGCCGGCCTGCTCGCGGGCGTGGCCGCCTTCCTCGTGGCCTACCTCATCGGCGAGTCGCGGGTCGACGCGGCCATCGCCCTGGAGGAGGCGGCCGCGGGCGGCCACGACCACGCCGAGGAGGCCCCGGTCAGCCGCGCCCTCCAGGCCACGGCCGGACTCGGCACCGGCACCCTCCTGTACGGCGTCGCGCTCGGCGGCATCGCCGCCCTCGTGTTCTGCTACGCCCTCGGGCGTATCGGCCGCTTCGGTCCGAAGGCCACGGCGGCGCTGGTCGCCGGCGGTCTGTTCGTCACCGTCGTCCTGGTCCCCTTCCTCAAGTACCCCTCCAACCCGCCGGCCGTCGGCGACCCCGACACCGCCACGAGCAGGACCGTGCTCTTCCTGTTGATGATCGCGCTGAGCGTGCTGCTCGGGGCGGGGGCGCTGGTCCTGGGCCGCCGTCTGGCGCCCGGGCTCGGCAACTGGAACGCTTCGGTCGTCGCCTCCCTCGCGTTCGTCGCGGCGGTCGCCGTCTCGTACGCGTTCCTCCCCGCCGTGGACGAGGTCCCGGCGGACTTCCCGGGCACGCTGGTGTGGCAGTTCCGCCTTGCGACCCTGGCCATCCAGGCCGCCATGTGGACGACTTTCGGCCTGGCCTTCGGTTTTCTTGCCGAACGGGCACTTGTCCCCGCCGCCACCCCGAAGGAGGCTGTTGCGCCGGCGAGTTGATGACGAGGGGCCGGTGATCCGTGCGGGCACGGACGCAAGCGCACGCACGGACGCAGGCGCACGCACAGACGCAGGTGACGCAGGCGCGGACGCAGGCACCGGCGCACCTGCGGTCGCAGCCGCGCGCACGGGCGCAGCCCCGGGCGCGGTCGGCGATCCGTCGATGGCGGGGCTGGACGGGAGCGGTCCCGTTCTGGCTCAACGCCGCCGCCCTGCTGCTGTGCCCCTTCACCGCCGTCCCCCTGCTCGCCCAGATCGCCGTCATCGCGACCCTGGCCGCCCTCGGCGGCCTGGTCCGCCACCTCTGGTACGGCGACCACGGCCACCCGGCCGTCCACCTCGCCGCCGCCCTCATGGGGGTGGCGGCGGTGGCGTTCGTGGTGGCCTGACCCACCCGTAGGGCGGGTCGCGGCGGACGGTCGAGGTCGTCCCGGGCCGTCCGCGAGGGCGCCGACGACCCGGGCGGGTCCTCCCTTCGCCACGCCCGCTAGCCCGTTCGGGCGTACGTGCCCCGGGGCGCGGGAACGCCCCGCACACCCGCCGTCATCTGGGACAACGCCATTGCGCCGGGGTCGTCGCCGTTGTGACGGGGCGTCAATCTTCGGCGATGTCACGAGTGCTGGGGGGTAGGGAAAGAGTCCACTGCTCTCAGGAGAACCGGCCGCCGGAGCCGGTGCATCGGACCGGGAGGACAATCCATGCCCCGCGGCAAGTGGGTGGTCGGCGTGCTGACAGCGGTTCTGCTGGGCACCGGGATAGGGCTGCTGCGCAGCACCGAGGGGGCCCGGCCGGCAGCGGCCAGCTCCGCCGACGCGCTCCCCTCGCGGGTGCTGGGCCTTTCCGGGCACCGGCGGCTCGTCGAGCAGCTGGACCAGGCCCGCCCGCGCACCTCGGACAAGGGGTCCCGGCCCGCCCGGGCCATCGCCATCACCCCGCTGCGCCCCGCCCTGCCGCTGCGGCTGCAGATCCCCAGCCTGGGGGTGGACCTGCTGATGGCCCGCGGCGACCCCGGCCTCGGCGAGGGCTCGGCGGCCGAGGCGGGACCGGCGGCGGGGACGGACTCGGCGACGGAGGCGCTCTGGGACACCGGCACGGCGGCGCCCGGCGCGGCCGGGACGGCCGTGGTCGCTGCACCCGACGTCCGCCTCGCCGAGCTGCGGCGGGGCCTGACCGTCGAGATCCCGCGCGCGGACAGCCGTACCGCGGTCTTCACCGTGGACCTGGTCTCGCCCGCCGGGGTGACCGGGCGGGGGCAGCGGCCCGGGCGGGCCCAACTGCGACTGGTCAGCGGTGAGACCACCGTGCTGGCCCGGCTCACGGGCCAGCGGCGCACGCCCTGAGCCCGCCGGCGCCCTCCCGGCCCGACGGGCCGGGAGGGTGAGGCCCGGTGAGGCCGAGGGGAGGCACTTCGTCCCCCGGACGAGGGCTTCTACGGCCCGGACGGGGAGGTGCCCGGCGTGGCGGGGCAGACCCCTGCCATGACCGGGACACGGCATGCACGATCGGCGGTGGCCAGGGCCCTTGCGGCGACCTGTGTCGCACTGCTGTGCCTGCTCGCGTCCGGTCCTGCCGCCGTGCCGGCGGCCGGCGGGGTGCATGCGGTCCGGCAGCTCCCCTCCGGTGCGCCGAGCGAGCCGGGTGTCCCGGTCGAGCGGGAGTCGGATCCGGCGTCGGATACCGAGGTACGGCCCGCCCTGCGGCCGGCCGTGCGCGGCCTGCCCGGTGCGCGGGAACTGCCGCTGACGGCGTTTCACGTGAAACCACGGCTGGGGCGCACCGCCCCGTACGCGGCGGTCGAACCGGCGCTGTCCGTGAGGACGGTGCGGAGTGTGGTGCTGCGCTGCTGAGCGGGTCGAGCAGCAGCGCCCCAACCCCCCACACCCCGAGCACCGTGAGGTTCCGGCATGCCCATCGACCCGTACGCCGCCCTGAACGCCATGATCCGAGCCGAGGTCACCCGCTTCACACCCCCGCCGAGGACGAAGCCGGAGCCGAAGCCGGCGTCCGAGCCCGAGGAAGCCGCGGTCCGCGAGACCACGGGCCGTGAGACCGCGGCCCTGTCCCGGAACGGCTCCCCCGTTCAGGCCGCCTCCGCGGACTGACGCCGGCGGGGACCGGTAAGCCGCCGGTCCCCGCCCCTGAGGGGGTTACGGGGACCGGCGTCCTGTGGACCGTCAGGCTTCGTGCGTGTAGTAGCGGTAGAACGCCACCACGCCGACGGCGGCGCCCGTGATGAAGCCGATCCAGCTGGAGCGCAGGATCGAGTCGCCCGTGAGGCTGTACAGGTAGCCCACGGCGATGCCGCCGAAGGACCCGTACGCCGCCGCCCGCGCCTCCCTCGCCATGCGGGGGCCGACCCGGGCGAGGGTGTACATGATTGCGGCGAAGAGTGCGCCGCACAGGATCCCGTAGAAGACGTTGCCCGCGTCGACCGGTCCCATCTGCCGTTCCATGAAGGCCGCGTAGACGCCGTAGACCAGTCCGAGCAGCAGGGCCCGGGTCAGTGCGCCCTTGTCCAGGTGCTGCGCCTGCGCCGTGGGCCCGCGGGGCCGCCGGTGGGCGACGGGTGCCGCATGTGCCATGACAGGGCTCCTCTCTCCCCCATCCAGAGCACACCCGGCACCCCGGCCCGGCAAGTGGATCAGCTGCCGGCGGTGCGCACGGCCACGGCGTCGATCTCGAAGAGCATGCCGGGCAGGGCCAGCGAGGCGACGCCGATCAGGGTCTGGGCGGGCAGTTCGGTCCCCCAGGTGGCGTGCAGGTGTTTGGTGAGCACCTCCAGCTTCGCCAGGTCGTGCCCGACGACGTAGGTGCCGATCCGGGCGACGTCGCCGGGGCCGAGGCCGACGGCCGCGAGGGCGGTCCGCAGGTTGGCGAAGGCCCGCTCGACCTGGGCCTCGAAGTCTTCGGCGACGACGTGGCCGTTGTCGTCCGAGCCGTACTGGCCGGCTATGAAGACCTGCTCGCCGGGGGCGGAAACGATGTGGCTGTAGCCGAAGCCGACGGGGTCGTGGAGTCCTGCCGGGTTGGTGATGCTGCGCGTCATGGCCAAGCTCCTGGGTCAGTCGATGGCGTACGTCGGTCAGTGCGGTCGGTTCGGTCAGGTGGTGGTGCCGGCGAACCAGGTGCGCAGGCGTACCGGGGCCTGAGGGGCCTGCCGCTCGGCCTCGCGTCGGACGTCGTCGAGGTCCTGCTCGGCCAGGGCCCGGCGCCACGCCAGTTCGGCGCGGCTCATGGCGTGCGCGATGGCGCACTCCGGGCCGTTGTCGACGGCGGGGCCGCCGCCCGGACCCTGGTTGCGGATCTCGGCGCACCGGAAGGCCTCCGCGGCCCCCTCGACGGCGACGACCACGTCCATGAGCGAGATCTCGGCCAGCGGGCGGGCCAGCCGGAAGCCGCCCCGCGGGCCCGGGGTTGAGGTCAGGATCCCGGCCCGCGCCAGCGCCTGGAGCTGCTTGTTCAGGTAGGCGGCCGGCAGGTCGTGCCAGGCGGCCAGGCGCGCCGCCGGGACGGCCCGCTCGGGGCCGATCCAGGCGAGGTTGACGCAGCTGTGCAGCGCCCACTCGACGCCCTCGCTCATCCTCATAACCTGGACATTAAATATCCAAGATTCTTTTGGCAAGGGGAACCCGTTGCGGAAGACGCCGCGGCGCCCCGCCACACCGGCCCGGCGCACGGCCCGGCGCGCCGCCACCCGCCCGCAGCACCCCCGCTCGCGCCCACCGCGGCCGCGGATTTCGCTAGTGGCGTGCGCACCTTCCTGTCGGCGGTCCTCATCGCGCTCGTGGCGCTGCTCGTGCCCGCGAGCGCCGTCGCGTACTGGGCCGACCGCGAACTGGGCGACGCCGACCGCTACACCGCCGCCATGTCACCACTGGCCGGGAACCCGGCCGTACAGCAGGTCGTCGTCAGACAGGCGGCCCGCGCCCTGTCCGGGCAGATCGACGCCGGCCCCTTCCAGGGCGGGGCCGAGGCCCTGCTCGGCGAGGCGCTGCGCTCCTTCACCGGCACCTCCGCGTACCGAACCGCCTGGGACGCGGCGAACGGCGCCGCGCACGCCGCCTTCCTCCAGGCGCTCACCACCGGCGACGGCAACGCCGTCACCATCGACCTCGCACCGGTCATCGAACAGGTGCGGGCAGAACTCATCGCCGGGGAGGTGCCCTTCGCCGACCGCATCCCGGTGACCCACGTGTCGGTGAAGGTCATGGAGTACGACAACCTCGGCGCGCTCAGGAAGGGCTTCCGCATGCTGCAGATCGCCGGTGTCTGGCTGCCCGTGCTGACCGTGCTGCTGGCCGTGACGGCGGTCGCCGTCGCCGTCAACCGCCGCCGGGCCGTGGCCGCCACCGGCCTGGGACTGGCCTTCGGGGCCGTCCTGCTGGGGGGCGCGGTGTCCGTGTGCCGCCGGCTCACCCTCGACGACCTGCCCGCCGACATCGACCGGGCGGCGGCCGGCGCCGTGTACGACGCGCTCACCGCCTTCCTGCGCACCACCACCTGGGTGGTGCTCGCGATCGGGCTGGCCGTCGCGATCACCGCCTGGCTGGCCGGGCGCCGCCGCCGCACCCCATAAGCTCGGAAGGTACCAAGCACGCAGAACGGCTCAGAGAACCCGCAACAGCACAGAAGATCCGAAACCGACGAGCGAGCGGCGGCACGGAAGCAGATGGGCACCGAACGCACCGAAGACATACCGTCCGGGCGAGCCCGGCCGCACCCGCTGGCCCCGCCCGCCTGGCTGTTGTCGGGCCTGCGGCCCGACAGCGCCCCCATCCCCTGGGCCGCAGTCGCCCGCGCCGGCATCGCCCTCTCCGTCCCGCTCGCGGTCGGCTTCGCCCTCGACGAGCCGGAGTACGGGGCGCTCGCCTCGATGGGTGCGCTGTCGGGGGTCATCGGCGACACCGCCGACGCCTACCGGATGCGGATCCTCAACATCGCCGTGCCGCAGCTGTTCGGTGCGGTCGGCGTCGCGCTCGGCACGCTGGTCTTCGGGCGGGGCTGGCTCGCCGTCGGCGTCCTCACCCTGATCGCCTTGGTCTCCGGGATGATCTCCTCCATCGGCACGGTCGCCTCCGTCTCCGGTCTGCTGCTCCTGCTCAATGCGGTGGTCGGAGCCGGCCTGCCGCTGCCGCAGCCCTGGTGGACGGCGCCGCTCCTCCTGAGCGCCGGCGGCCTGTTCGTGCTGGCCCTGACCCTGCTGGGCTGGCCGCTGCGCGGGTTGCAGCCCGAGCGCACCGCCGTCGCCGGTACCTATCTGGCCCTCGCCGATGCCCTGGAGGCAGCGGGCGGGCCCGACTACGACGACCGCCGCCGGCACCTCACCCAGACCCTCAACCAGGCCTACGACCTCATCCTGGGCCGGCGCGCCCGCGTCCACGGGCGCAGCCCCTCGCTGGTCCGGCTACTGGCCCAGCTGAACGTGGTGATCCCGCTCGTCGAGGCGGCGCCCGCCGTGCACCTGCGCGGCCGCCCACTGCCCCCGGGCGTCCCGGCGGCCGTACGCGACCTCGGCCGGGCCGTGGAGGAGGGCCGCACCGAGGAGCTGGCACTGGACCTGCCCGCTCCGCACACCCCCGCCGAGCGGGCCCTCGACGCGGCCCTGCGGCACGCGGCGGCCGTCGTACACCTGCCCGAGCCGGCCCTGCGCAGCGTCGACGACGACCGGCTGGGCCGCCCCACCGCCCTGCACGTCCGGGCCCGGCGCGCGGCACGGGACATGATGCTGTCCGAAGGGTCCTGGCGGTACGGGTTGCGGCTCGCCCTGTGCATCGGGCTGGCCCAGTCGCTGGTCTCGCTGGTGCCCGTCGAGCGCTCGTACTGGGTGGCCCTGACCGTCACCTTCGTCCTCAAGCCCGACTTCGGCTCGGTGTTCTCCCGGGCCGTACTGCGCGCCCTGGGCACCGTGGGAGGGCTCGTCGTCGCGGCCGCCGTGCTCGCAGAGGTACCGCGCGGCTGGTGGGACGTGCCGGTGATGGCGGTCCTCGCCGCGCTGGTCCCCGCGTTCTCCGCGAAGGGGTACGCCTTCCAGACCGCCGCCGTCACCCCGGTGATCCTGCTGCTGTCGGACCTCCTCAACCACCAGGGCTTCGACCTCATCCGGCCCCGCCTCCTGGACAGCCTGATCGGCTGTGCGATCACCCTGGTCTTCGGCTACCTGCTGTGGCCCGAGAGCTGGCACGCGCGGATCGGGGACCGGCTCGCCGACACCGTCGACGACGCCGCCCGCTACCTGGAGCGGGCTTTCGGCGGGCCGCGCCCCGACACGGCAGCCGGGCTGCGGGCCGCGCGGACCGGCCGACTGCAGGCCCGCCGGCGCCTCTACCGCGACCTGTCGTCCGTACGCAGCGAGTTCCAGCGGGCGCTCACCGAGCCGCCGCCGACCGGGGCGCGGGCCGCGGCGTGGTGGCCGCTGGTCGTCGCCGTCGAACGGATCGTCGACGCCACCACCGCCGCCCGGGTCCGCGTCAACCACGGGGCCCCCGAGCCCCGGCCCGCGGAGGTGACGGCGCTGACCACCGACCTGCGCGCCCTCGCCGACGGGGTGCGCACCGCCCGGACCCCCGACCGGCTGCGGCTGCCCTCCGAGCAGCCCGACGACGGGGCGTCCGTCCTGGAGCCGGTCCGCCAGGAGGTGGCCTGCGCGCGCGGGATCACCTCGTCCGAGCCCTGACCCGCTCCACGGCACCCCGGGCGCTGGGCGGGCGGGTCCCCCGAACGGGCCTCCCGCCCGGCTGTCGGGGCCCGGCCGGGAGAGCATCGGGGCATGAGGCCCCTCCTCGCCCGCCGCCGGCACCACCGGGTCGTGGCCGCCCCGGTCCTCGCCGCCGCCCTCGCGGCCGCGGCCGGGTGCGCCGATGTGGAAGGCCTGCGCGACGACGGCGACCTGGGGACCGTGCACGCCCCGCAAACGCTGTGGAAGGACGTCCGTCCCTCCCCGCCCGGCCCCGGCGAGCAGCCCGGGGCGGCAGCGGTGGTCCCCGGGCTGCCCAAGGCCGCGGGTCGGAGCATGCGGGACGTGAACGCGCTGGCCGTCGTACGGGCCGACATCACGTCCACCGCCCGGCAGGACGGGGGCACGGGACGGCTCGTCGACCCCCGGGCGGTACGGCGGCTCGCACTCTGCACACAGGCTGTGGACGGCGGTCCCGACTGCCCGGTGCGGCCGCCCGTGCTGCACGACGTGACGGGCGACGGCCAGGACGAGCTGATCACCGCCGTCGACATCGACGGGCGGGCCAGCGAACTGCGGGTCTACACCGTCCGCAACGACGGCTCGATCACCCGGATCCTGTCGCGGCGCGGGGTCCTGGAAGGGGTGGAGGTCGCCGCCGAGCACCTCGCGCTGCGCGAGCCGACCTCGAACCCGCGGAAGGTCTCCGTCTCGGACTACGTGTGGAACGCCGGGACGGGGACCATGGACCTGGCAGAGCTCACCCTCGACGAGTGCCCCACCTTGAAGACCGGCTCCACCCCGTGCGCCGCGATCCGGGGCTGAGGGGCGGCGCACCGTGCGGGTGACGAGCAGTTTGCGCTGGAAGATCGCCCTGACCACGACGGCCGTGTGCTGCGCCGTCGCCGCCGTCCTCGGGATCCTCGTGCACGACGTGGTCGCCCAGCAGGTCGTCGGGGAGGTGCGCAAGGACGCCGACCGGGACCTGGACCACGCCCTGACCGAGTACCAGTACGGCACCTCCCACGGCCACCTGAACGTCGCCCTCGCCCCTCCCGACCTGCCCGGACCGCTGCGGGGGCTCGTCGCCCGCGGGCGGACCGGCAGCATGGTCGGCGAGCACGCCGGCCGGCCCGTCATGTGGGCCGCCGGACCGGCCGACGGCAAGCCCCTCGCCGTATGGGTCCCGTTCGAGAGCACCCGCAGCCGGCTGCGGGACCTGGACGCGGCGATCCTCGCCTCTTCCGCGCTCGCCGCCGGGGTCGTGGCACTGGCCGGCCTGTTCCTCGCCAACCGGATCAGCGGGCGGCTGACGACCACCGCCGCCGTCGCCCGCCGGATCAGCGCCGGCGACCTCGACGCCCGCGTCGACATCCCCGACCCCGCCGGCGAGGGTGCGCACCGCGACGAGGTGCAGGACGTGGCGCAGGCGCTGAACACGATGGCCAAGTCGCTGCAGGAGCGACTGGAGGCGGAGAAGCGGTTCACCGCGGACGTCGCCCACGAGCTGCGCACCCCGCTGACCGGCTCACTCGCCGCGGCCGCGCTGCTTCCGGAGGGCCGCCCCAAAGAGATGATCAATGACCGGCTGGCGGCCCTGCACCGGCTCACCGAGGACCTGCTGGAGATCTCCCGGCTGGACTCGGGCGTCGAGCACGCCGATCTGGGCCGGGTGGAACTCGGCCGGGCCGTACGACGGGCGGCCGCCGCGACCCGGCTGGACGTGTCGGTAAGGGTGGTCCGTGACATGGAGGTGCTCACCGACCGGCGGCGCCTCGACCGGATCCTGGCCAACCTGCTGGTCAACGCCGACCGGCACGGCGCCCCGCCGATCGAGGTGACCGTCGACGGGCCGGTGGTGACCGTACGGGACCACGGGCCGGGCTACCCGGACCAGCTGATCGAGCAGGGCCCGCAGCGCTTCCGCACCGGCGACCCGGGCCGCGGCCGGGGGCACGGGCTGGGCCTGACCATCGTGGCCGGCCAGGCGGCGGTCCTGGAGATCGCCCTGGACTTCGCCAACGCTCCGGACGGGGGCGCGGTGACCACGCTCAGGCTCCCCATAGGGCGTCTGGTGGACGGGAGTTGACACACGGGAGCGGGGCGGTGTTTCACGTGGAACACCGCCCCGCTCCGCCATGGCCCACGGGTCGGCCGCCCGCGGGCGACGGCCCGCGGGCAGCGGCCCGGAGCCCGGTGTCAGACGCCGATGTTCTTGCCGTCCTTGCGCCAGACCGACACCACGGCCGGGCGGACGATCTTGCCGGGCCCATCGGGCCACACGGAGGCGGGCTTCTCCACCGACGCGCCGTCGACCTCGCCCGGGTGCTGCACGGCGACCAGGACGCGCTTGTCCTGGATCAGCGGACCGCAGGTCTCGGCGCCGCGCGGCACGGTCAGGAACTGCTTGAGCTCACCGCGGCGCTCGCCGGAGGTGGCGACGCCGAACAGGCCGTCGTGGGAGCCGAGCTGGTTGCCGTCCGTGGAGATCCACAGGTTGCCGTGCGCGTCGAAAGCCACGTTGTCCGGGCAGGAGATGGGGCTGACCTTGTCCTTCGGGAAACCCGCGAAGTAGGTGGACGGGTCCTTCGGGTCGCCCGCGACCAGGAACAGGCGCCAGGCGAAGGCGTCGCCGGCCGGGTCGTCGAAGCTCTCGGCGAGCTCCAGGATCTGGCCGTGCTTGTTGGCGTTGCGCGGGTTGGCCTCGTCGGCGCCCGGCTGGCCCGCCTTGCCCCGGTTGGTGTTGTTGGTCAGCGCGACGTAGACGCGGCCGGTGCGCGGCGACGGCTCGACGTCCTCGGGGCGGTCCATCTTGGTGGCGCCCACCTTGTCCGCGGCCTGGCGCGTGAAGACGTACACCTCCTCGGCGGTGAAGCCCTCGACGTGGGAGACGTTGCCGGTGGCGAGCGGGATCCACACGCCGGTGCCGTCGAACTGGCCGTCCGAGGGGTACTTGCCGGTGCCGTCGATCTGGTCGGCCGGGGAGTCGCCGGTCAGCTTGGCGACGTAGAGGGTGCCCTCGTCGAGCAGGGTGAGGTTGTGCTCCTTCGCGGCGCGGCTGTTGCCCTTCATCATCCGCTTGCTGGAGACGAACTTGTAGAAGTAGTCGAACCGCTCGTCGTCGCCCATGTAGACGACCGGGCGGCCGTCCTCGGTGAGGCGGGGCTGCGCGGCCTCGTGCTTGAAGCGGCCCAGCGCGGTGCGCTTGCGCGGCACCGAGTTCGGGTCGTACGGGTCGAGCTCGACGACCCAGCCGAAGCGGTTGGCCTCGTTGGGCTCCTGCGCGACGTCGAAGCGCTTGTCGAACCGCTCCCACTTGCGCTCGGAGGCGGCGCCGGTGACGCCGTAGCGCTTCAGGCGGGCGGCCTGGACGGGCTCGGTGACGGAGCCGCCGTTGGCGAAGTACTGGTTGAAGTTCTCCTCGCCGTGGAGGGTGGTGCCCCACGGGGTGGTGCCGCCGGCGCAGTTGTTGAGGGTGCCGAGCACCTTGGTGCCGGACGGGTCGGCCGAGGTCTTCAGCAGGGCGCTGCCGGCGGCCGGGCCGGTCATGCGGAACTCGCTGGTGGCCGTGAGGCGGCGGTTGAGCTGGTGGCGGTTGACCGCGGTCAGCTTGCCGCTGCGGTGGTCCTCCTGGACGACGACCACGGACAGGCCGTGCGCGGCCCAGGCGATCTCCACCTGCTCCTTGGTCGGGTTGGCCGGGTCGTAGCCCTTGAACATCAGGACTTCGTCGGTGTACTCGTGGTTCGCGACGAGGAGCTGCTGGCGCTCGTAGCCGCTGCCGAGCGGGAGCAGGCTGAGGAAGTCGTTGTTGTAGCCGAACTGGCCGGCCTGGGCGGCGGCGGTCTGCTTGTCGGCGTTGAAGCCCGGTGCGCCCTTGATGATCGGGTCACCCCACTTGATGACCACGTTCTGGGCGTAGCCCTCGGGGATGGTGACCTGGTCGGCGGTGTTCGGCGCGACGGGGGTGAAGCGGAGGCCGCGGGCGGCCTGGCCGGCGCCCTCGGCCGCCTGGGCGTCGGTGGCGGGGGCGGCGGTGGCCTGCGCGCCGCTGCCGCTGACGGAGACGGCCGTACCGGCGGCCGTGGCGACCGTGACCACGGCGGCCGAGCGCAGCATCGAGCGGCGGGACCAGGTGCGGGCGATGATGTCGCCGGCGTACTCGTTGTCGCTGGTGTTCGGCACCTCGTGGAAGCAGGCGTCGCCACAGCGGTAGCGACAGGTGAGGGCGGAACGGCCGCCCCCATGCGGGTTGCCTATGAGCGGCAGAAGCTTGCGCACGAGTGTCCTCCGTAACTGCGCTGTTGCCGACGGGAATCGGCCGAATCCAGCGGTGACGGTAGGGGCGGGGTGCGCCGAACCGGCGGCCGCGGGATGAACGTCCGGTGAACCGGGCGAGTCGGAGCGGGAGTTCGTGGAGGGTGGGGGTGGGCTTCGGAGGGTCCGCCGTGGTGTGGTAAGGCTCTGTGCGGGCCCCGCGCTGCGGGCGGTTCGGAGGCGCCCTCGCGTGTGGCGGGCGGATCGGCCAAGATCCGCAAGAAGGCCGAAAAGGGCCTGGCGCCACGAGGGGTGCCCCTGCAGACGTTCCAGCCGAGGGGTCGATAACCTTACGTGTCCACTCTGGGCAGGGATCCACCGCGCAGCACGGACAAAAGACGCACGCACTCATGCGAAAGGCCTGGCCCATGGGTATTCGGAGCTTGTTGCGCAAGGTTTTCGGACGGTCCGCCGAGCCGGTTCCGGAGACGACTGAGGCCACTGCCCCTGCGACGTCAGCAGCGGCTGTGCCGAGCCAGGCGGAGCGCACGCCGTTGGACGCGGCGGCCGAGCTGGTCGCGGCGTCGTTCGACAACGCCACGGTCCCGCCGCAGTCCGCGCCGCGCGACCGCGAGCCGAGCGCGCTCGTCGCCGCCCCGGCCGCCGACCCGACGGTCCCGGAGGCCCGCCGCCCCCTTTCTCCGGCCGGGGCAGCGGCTGCCGCCGTGGCCACTTCCCCCGAAGCCGAGGCAGCGGCTCTCGCCGACGCTGCGGAGCCCGCCGCCGAAGCGGCCGGGCCTTCCGCCGAAGCGGCTGAGCCCGCCGCAGAGGCCGCCGAGCCCGCCGCTGAGCCCGCCGCGGAGCCCGCGGAAGCCGCGGAGCCCGTGGAAGCTGCCGCGCCCGCCACCGAGGCCGCCCTCACGGAGCCGCAGCCCACGGCCGAGCCCGCCGCAGAGGAGGCCGGGCCCGTGGGCACCGCTGCAGAAGCGGACACCGCGGCCTCAGGGACGCAGGTGGAGCCCGCCGAGGCACCCGCGCCCCAGGAAGCCGCGGCCGCCCCCGGGACGGCGGAGCCCGCCGCCGAGGCGGAAGCTGCTGAAGCCGAGCCGGAGCCCGGGACCGCCGCCGAGACGCAGCCCGTCGCCGCCGCCGAGGCGGAGCCCGCCCTCGCCGAGGCGCAGGAGGAAGCCGCGCAGGCCGAGCCCGCCGCCGCGCAGGAGCAGCCCGCCACCGCCGGGGTCGACGCGGAGCCCGCCGTTGAGGCGCAGGAGGCCGTCGCCGCCGAGGCGGAGCCGCAGGCCGAGCCCGCCGCCGACCAGGCCGAGGTGGAAGCCGAAGCCGCTGCCGTCGAGGCGCAGGAGGAGCCCGCCGAGGCACCCGCACCGCAGGAGGCCGTGACCGCTGGGGCAGCGGCTCCCGCCGAGGTCGAGCCGGTCGCCGAGCCCGGTGACGTGCAGCAGGAGGCGGAACCGGCCGGGGCGGGGGCCGTTGCCGCCCGGACCGAGGTGGCTGCCACCTCCGTGGAGGCGGAGCCCGTCGCCGAGCCGGCCGGAGCCGAGCCCGTCGCCGAGCGGGCCGAGCCCGTGCACCCCGCCGCAGGGGCCGAGCCGGCCGTTGCGGAGACCGCCGCCGAGGCCGGGCCGGAGGGAGAGCCCGGAGCCGAGCCCGGTGACGTGCAGCAGGAGGCGGAGCCCGCCGGGTCCGAGCCCGCTGCGGCGCAGGCCGAAGCGGAGGCCGAGGCCGCGGAGGGCAACGGCGTCGAGGGGCCGGCGCACAGCGCGGCCGTGGTGCGCAAGCGGGCGCCGGAGGTGGCCGCGGCCTACAAGGCGGCGGGCCAGGTGCTCCGCGCCAAGGGCAAGGCGGGCGCCCGCGCCAAGGTGTACCTGGTGCTGGACCGGTCCGGGTCCATGCGGCCGTTCTACAAGGACGGCAGCGCCCAGTACCTCGCCGACCACGCCCTCGCCCTCGCCGCGCACCTCGATGACGAGGCGACCGTGCACACCGTGTTCTTCTCCACGGAGGTGGACGGCACCGCCGACCTGACCCTCGACACCCACTACGCCTCCTGGGTCGAGGGCCGCCACGCCGAGCTCGGCCGCATGGGCCGCACCAGCTACCACGTCGCCGTGGAGCAGGTCCTGGAGCGCTACCGCAAGGACGGCGACACGGGCCCGGCCCTCGTCGTCTTCCAGACCGACGGCGCCCCCGACAACCGACAGCCCGCGAAGCAGGCCCTGGCGGACGCGGCCGCGTCGGCACCTCAGGTGCACTGGCAGTTCGTCGCCTTCGGCGACCACGACAACAAGGCGTTCGACTTCCTGCGCAAGCTGGACGCCGAGAACACCGGGTTCTTCCACGCCGGCCCGGCTCCCTGCGAGCTGACCCCGGCGGCCCTGCTCAAGGGCGTGCTGGAGCGGTTCTGACCGCACCCACCCACGGCCCGCGGCTCCGCCCCGGCCGTATACGACGGCGCCCCCGCCCGGG
>NZ_JBHWJJ010000088.1:0-34634 GCF_042732005.1 Streptomyces sp. NPDC059851
AAACGCGCAGCCGGCCCCGGCGGTCGGGGGGGGGCCCGTCGGCGCATGTCCGTCCTCCCGTCAGAACTCGACGAGGAGCTCGCGCAGGCCGCGGATGACGTAGCCCGGCTGCCATTCGGGTTCGCGGACGAGCTTCAGCGGCGGGACCCCCTCGGCCAGGAACGCGCCGAAGGACGCCGCCAGCTCCCGGCGGGCGAGGGGCGCACCCAGGCAGTAGTGGATGCCCGCGCCGAAGCTCAGGTGGGGATTGTCGGAGCGGGACAGGTCCAGCACGTCCGGGTCCTCGAAGCGGGAGGGGTCCCGGTTCGCGGAGCCGAACAGCAGGGCGACCTCCGCCCCGCGGGGGATGACCGTGCCCCCGACCTCGATGTCGTCGAGGACCCACCGCTCGAACATCTGCAGGGGTGTGTCGTAGCGCATCAATTCATCCACAGCTGTGGACAACTTTTCGGGACGGAGCCCGGCCAGCTGGGCCGGGTTCCGGAAAAGGGCCCACCAGCCGTTGACGGTGGTGTTCACCGTCGCCTCGTGCCCGGCGTTCAGCAACAGCACACAGGTGGAGATCATCTCCTGCTCGCTGAGCCGGCCCTCCTCGTCATGGGCGGCGATCAGCCCGGAGATCAGGTCCTCGCCGGGCCGCCCCCGCCGCTCGGCGATCAGCTCCCGCAGATAGGCGCTGAACTCCACGCTCGCCCGGACCGCCCGCCGCGCCGTCTCCTCGTCCGGCCGCAGCTCGAACATCCCGCAGATGTCCGCCGACCACGGCCGCAGCAGCCCCCGGTCCGCCCCCGGAACCCCTAGCAGCTCCGCGATCACCGCCACCGGCAGCGGCTCGGCCACGACGGTGAGCAAGTCCCCGCCGCCGTCCGCGAGCAGCCGCCCCACCAACTCCGCCGCCAGCCGCTCCACGGCCGGCGCGAGCCGCTCCACCGTCCGCGGGGTGAACGCCTTCGACACCAGGCGCCGCACCCGGCCGTGCGCCGGATCCTCCAGGTCCAACAGGCCGTTGCCGTTCAGCACGTGGAACGGCTCGTGCTCCGGCGGCGGGGCCTGGCGTCCGAACTCCTCGTGGGAGAACCGGTGCAGGTAGGTCCGCCCCAGCCGCCGGTCGCGCAACAGCGCGCTCACATCGGCGTAGTGCGGCACCAGCCACTGCCCGGTGGCCTCCCACCAGATCGCCCGGCCCTGCGCCCGCAGATCCCGGTAAGCGGGGTACGGATCGGCGACGAACTCGGCATCCCACGGATCAAAGCCCATTGTCGAAGCCTAGCCAGACCGCTCGCCGCTCGCCGTCCGCCGCTCGCCGGCCCGCCGGCCCGCCGCACCCGCGCACCACGCATCCGCCCCGAGCACACCCCCTACGGTGCAGCGCCCCGCTAGGACGGCGTCACGAGACGCGTCTCGTACGCGAACACGGCCGCCTGGGTCCGGTCCCGTAGGCCCAGCTTCACCAGGATCCGGCTCACATGCGTCTTGATGGTGGACTCGGCGACCACCAGCCGGTCCGCGATCTCCGCATTGGACAGGCCCTGCGCGATCAGCACCAGTACCTCCGTCTCCCGCTCCGTCAGGGCCTCGACCGCCGCCGAGCCGGCGAGCCGCGGCGCCGCCGAGAGCTTCGAGAACTCCAGGATCAGCCGCTTGGTGACCGTCGGCGCCAGCAGCGCCTCCCCGGACGCGACCACCCGCACCCCTTCGGCGAGTTGCCGGGCCGAGGCGTCCTTGAGGAGGAACCCGGAGGCCCCCGCCCGCAGCGCCTGGTACACGTACTCGTCGAGGTCGAAGGTCGTCAGGACCAGCACCTTCGCGTCCGTGTCCGCGGCGACGATCTCCCGCGTCGCCTCCAACCCGTTCATCACCGGCATCCGGATGTCCATCAGCACCACGTCCGGCCGCAGCGCCGCGACCCGGTCGATGGCCTCGCGGCCGTCGACCGCCTCCCCGACGACCTCGATCCCGTCCATCGCGTTCAGCAGGACGGAGAAGCCCTCCCGGACCATCATCTGGTCGTCGACGATGAGCACCCTGATCGTCATGCCGGGGCCTGCGCCGTGTCCTGGGCCGGCTCCTGCCGTCCGCGCACCGGTATGAACACCGCCACCTCGTACCCTCCCGCTTCCGTCTCCCCGGCCGTCATCTCCCCCTCCAGCATGGCCACCCGCTCCCGCATCCCCGTGATCCCGTGCCCGGCGCCCGGCGAGGGCCGCACGTCCCCGGTCGGCTTCCCGTTGACCACCCGTATGCCCAGCCCGCCCAGCACATAGCTGACCTCCACGCCGGCCGCCGCCCCCGGAGCATGGCGCAACGTATTGCTCAGTGCCTCCTGGATGATCCGGTACGCCGACAGCTCGACACCCTGCGGCAGTTCCCGCACTGCGCCCGTCACCGTCTTCTCCACGCTCAGCCCGGCGGCGCGCACATTGGCCAGCAGCCCTTCCAGCGAGGCCAGCGTCGGCTGCGGCGCGTCGGGCGCCTCGTAGTCCGCGGAGCGGACCACGCCCAGCACCCGGCGCAGCTCCGTCAGCGCCGCCACCGCGTTCTCCCGGATCGTCGCGAACGCGGCCTCCAGCTCCGGCGGCGGGTTCTTCACCCGGTAGGGCGCGGCCTCCGCCTGGATCGCCACCACCGACATGTGGTGCGCCACCACGTCGTGCAGCTCGCGCGCGATGGTCGTGCGCTCCTCCAGCAGGGTACGGCGGTCCCGCTCGACGGCCGTCACCTCCTGCTGCGCGCTGACCTCCTCAGCAGCCTCCCTGCGGACGTTGCGGACCGTCACCACCAGCAGGGACACCGCCAGCAGGAAGGCCATCGGCGCCACGTTCTCCGGCTCGCCCAGCCCGATCAGCGTGGGGATCACCAACCCGACCAGCAGGGTGATCAGCCACATCCAGCCGGCGGCCCGGGGCCGGGTCCGCATCGCCACAACGGTCACCACGAACAGGTACATCACGAAGGCACCAGGCGACCGGGGCCATATGCCCACGTCCGAGCCGGCCAGGGAGAGCACCCCGGTGGCCAGGAGCGCCGCCCAGAACGCCCCCACGGGACGTATCAGCGTCATCAGGACCGGCGCGGCCGCTATCAGCCCCACCACGAGACTGCCGAGCGCCCAGTCGGTGCCACTGCTGGTCGAGGCGAGCAGCAGCACGAACAGGGTCACCGCGCCCACCACGGCATGCGGCAGGTGCGCCAACCGCCTGCGTATCCGCTGCGGGAGCCAACGCACCAGCAGACCGTCCGTGCGCATCGGCGGTAGCGGCCGGTACGCGAAGGCATCCGTCACCAGGTCCTCGCGCAGGCCCTGCAGCAGGTTGGAAGCCAGCCGGAACTCGGGGGACCGGGGCGGGGCCCCGGATGTGGTCGTCTCGGTCATGCCCCCACGGTAGGTCGCCCTTCCCGTCGTCCGCGTCGCCGCCGAAGGGGATCTACCGGCCTCCCCCTCAGGTACTACGCGCCGCCTTCAGTAGCCCGCCGGACGGACCAGACCCGTTTCGTACGCGTACACCGCCGCTTGGGTGCGGTCGCGCAGGCCCAGTTTCACCAGGATCCGGCCCACATGGGTCTTCACCGTCTGCTCGGCGACCACCAGCCGCGCCGCGATCTCCGCATTGGACAGGCCCTGCGCGATCAGCGCCAGGACCTCGGTCTCCCGCTCCGTCAGCTCCGCGATACGGGCCTTCGACGGCGCCCGCGGTGCCCCCAGCCGGGAGAACTCGGTGATCAGCCGCTTGGTGATGTTCGGCGACAGCAGCGCCTCCCCGGCCGCCACCACCCGCACCGCCTCGGCGAGTTGGTCGGCCGAGGCGTCCTTCAGCAGGAAGCCGGAGGCCCCGGCGCGCAGGGCCTCGTACACGTACTCGTCGAGGTCGAACGTGGTCAGGACCAGCACCTTCACGGCGGAGCCGGCGGTGGTGATGGCGGACGTCGCCTCGATACCGCCCATGCCGGGCATGCGGATGTCCATCAGGACCACGTCGGGCGCGAGTTCTGCCGTCTTCGCCACCGCGTCGACGCCGTCCACGGCTTGCCCGACGACCTCTATGTCCGGCTGTGCGTTCAAGAGGACGGTGAAACCCTGCCGGACCATCATCTGGTCGTCGGCGATCATCACCCGGATCGGGTCGGCCGGCGTCGTCATCTCTGTGTTCAGCCCTTCTTCGTCGCTGGATCCATGGGGAGCACGGCGCTCACCTCGTACCCTCCGCCGGGCCGCGGACCGGCGGCCAGCTCGCCCCCCAGCATGCCCGCCCGCTCCCGCATGCCGAGCAGCCCGTGCCCCGCCCCCTGCGAGGGCGGCACCGGGCGGGTCGGGGCGGTGTTGGCGATGCACAGGTGCAGCTCGTGCGGCCCGTACGCGATGCCCACTTCGACGCGTGAACCGGGCGCGTGCCGCAGGCAGTTGCTCAGCGCCTCCTGCACGATCCGGTACGCGGTCAGCTCGACGCCCGGCGCGAGCGGCCTCCGTATCCCCGCGATCTCCGTGGCGACGGTCAGGCCGGCGCTGCACACGTTGTCGACGAGGCCGTCCAGTTCGGCGAGCGTGGGCTGCGGGTGGTGCGGGTTCGCCGCGTCCTCGGGGTGCTCGGAGCGCAGCACGCCCAGCACCCGGCGCAGCTCCGTCAGCGCCTCCAGCGCGTTCTCCCGGATGCCCGCCAGGTTCTCCTTGAGCTCCTCGGAAGGATTCTCGACCAGGTGCGGGGCGACCTGCGCCTGGATGGAGATCACCGACATGTGGTGGGCGACGACGTCGTGCAGTTCGCGGGCGATGCGGCTGCGCTCTTCCAGCAGGGTGCGCTGCGCGCGCTCCTCCTCGGTGAGCGTCTCCTGCTCGACGAGTTTGGTGCGGGCCAGCCGGGTGGCCCGCAGGGCGTACCCGAGCACCCCGACGAAGCCGAAGAGCAACGCGACGCCGGGGACGGTGCTCTGGCCGTGTTCCGGCTTGAACAGGAGCTCGGCGAGGCCGGTGAGGCCGACGGACAGACCGATGACGGCGACGGTCACCCGGGGCGGCACGCGCAGCGCGACCAGCAGCAGCACCACGGCGAACGGGAACATCCCGCCGGAGGTCCAGGGCCAGGTCTGGCCGTTCCCGACCCGGTCGTGGATCTGTGCCGCGACCAGCCCGGCCGCCAGTAGGCCGAGCCACCAGCCGGCGATCGGCCGGAACATCGCGAGCAGGACCGACCCGCCCGTCGCCAGTGCCGGCACCAGCGGGTGGCCGCCGGTGACGCCGTAGTGGTCGTCCATGTGCGCGGCGGTGAGGAAGGTGCAGAAGATTCCGATGTAGCCGATCACGCAATGCGGCAGCCAGGCCAGCCAGCGGGGCCGGGACAGCCGGGGCAGCGGGTCCCACGCGACGGTGAGCAGATCCAGGGCGAGCGTTCGCAGCAGGACTCGGGCGGGCGTCGAGGTCGGGGCCGTGTCCATGGCCGTGGTGTCGCTCGCATCGTTCACGCCGCCCAGACTAGGCATGAGCGATCATCTCCTCGGTCGCCGCTCGTTCTGCGTCCGGGCCGGCGGAGCCGGCGACCGCACGGGAAGGGGCGCCCCGGCGGGGCCGCCGGGCCTGTTCGTACGCGCGGAACGCGGTCCAGCACACGGCCAACGCGGCGGCGAACACCGGCAGCCACAGCAGTCGGGCGGCTATCCACTCAGGAGAGTCGGGCACGGTGTGCAGCCCGGGCAGATCGGCGGGGGCCAGCAGGCCGAGCGTGGTGACGGCCATCATCGCGGTCTGGTGCCACAGGAAGATCGTCATCGCGGACAGGTTCGCCAGCCCCACCGCCGCCCACCACCGGGGCCGCCGCACGGCCCGGGCCACCGGCTCCCGCAGGAGCAGGACCAGCCCGCACTGGGCGAGGCCGAAGGTGGCCGCGGCCAGGGTCGGCGGGTTCAGGTTCGATATCGCCGCCCCCGGGACCCCGACCATGGACGCCGGGTAGCCGCCCCACAGGACGAGCGCGGCGGTACCGGCGGCGCCACCGCCCAGCAGCAGCGCGGCCGGGGTGCGCCGCGTGAACGCACCCCGGGACCAGGCCGCTCCCAGGGTGTAGGGGACGAGCCAGCCGGCGGCCACGTTGACCCAGCCGACCCACGCGGGTGCGCCAGGCCCGAACCGCCACATGTCGACGCCCGCCACCACGGCCAGCGGCCACAGCGGGTTGAGACGGGCCACGAGCGGGGTGGCGGCGGTGAGCACGGCGAAGACGAGGAGGAACCACAGCGGGGAGAGGACGAGCCGGAGCAGGGCGTGCACGGTCTGCTGCTCCGCCCCGCCGAGCAGCATCCCGGCCGCGGCGACGGCCCACACGGCCAGCACCGCGGCGACGGGCCGGAACAGCCGTGACAGGCGCTGTCCGACCCAGGCGCCGTACGACAACCCGCGCTCGCGCGCCGCCGCATGGCCGCGGGCGGCGACGTGGCCGCCGACGAGGAAGAACACGGCCAGTGTCTGGAACACCCAGGACACCGGCGCCAGCCAGGGCATCAGCGACAGCGGGCTGGTGGTTTTCAGGCCGCCGTCGGCGGTGGTCAGGGCGGTGACCAGCCAGTGCCCCAGCACCACCCCGAGGATGGCGAGGGCCCGCAGCGCGTCCACGGTCCGGTCCCGGTCGGCGGGTGTGGCCGCGTCCACTCGGTCGGCCAGGGCGTACCAGCGGGCGCGGAGACTACGCACGGGGGGCCTCCAGGGTGCCGAGGACGATGCGGGCCAGGCTGTCGAGGGAGGCGGTTCCGGGCTTGAGGTAGTCGCTGTGACCGACCGGCCCGGCCGCGAACACGCGGGCGCCGAAGGCGGGGGCGACGGGATCGGTGCCGAACCCGACGGCGCCGACGCGTACGTGTGGGACCCGCCCGATCCAGTCGTTGCCGCCGCGGCCGGCCCACACCCGCGCAGCAGTGGGCAGCTCGGCGGCGGAAGCCGCGCCCGTGCCCGGGCTGCCGAACACGGCGATGTCGCCGACCTTGGGCCCGGTGGCGGTACGGGCGCAGACCACCGAGCCGTAGGAGTGGCACAAGAGGGAGAGCCGGGCGCCGGGGACGGAGACCTGCTCCAAGCGGCGCAGGAACGGCGCCAGTTCCGCCGCGGCCTCCTGCGCCCGGTCGGCGGTGAGTACGGTCGCGCTGACGGTGCCGGGCGTGTCGTAGCCGAGCCAGGCCACCACGGCCGAGCGGGTGTGCTCGGCCTGCAGGCGCTGCTGCAGGGTGACCGCCCCGGCCCTGAACCGCTGGTAGGTGTCCAGGGTGGTGTCGGAGCCGGGCACCAGCACGGTGATCCGGTCGGCTGTCTCCAGGTCGCCGAACACCTCGACGGCGCGCCCTCTGCCCCGGCCGTCGAAGGCCAGGAACTGCGCGGTCCCCTCCACCTCCATGGCGTGGAGCCGATCGGCGCGGCCGCTGCGGCCGGCGTCCCGGGCCGTGCGGGCCGCCTCGGCGAGGTTGGCGAGGTTCGCGGCGTACGCCTCCCTGGGCGCGGCCCCTTCGGCGAGCGCTGCCGGTATCGGCGCCGGCACACCCGGGGAGGCGGCGGCGGACACGGGGACGGCCACGGCCGCGGCGACGAGGCCCGCCAGCAAGGTGCGGCCCAGACGGCCGCGCAGGCGGCCTGCGGTCCGGCGTCCTCCAGAGCCTTCTCCGGGGCGTCCTTCGAGGCGGGTCATGGCGGTCCCCTGCTCCTTCGCTGGCCGGCGCGCGGCGCCCATCGGCTCCTCCGAGCGGCCTGCGGTTGCCGCCTCTTCTGCGCTTTCTGGTCTCCAAGTTAGAAATCGGAGGGCCTGGTCGGCGTCCCGCTGGGGAGCCGCCTTCGCGGATAGCTCTCAGGTATGACGGGGGCAACCTGAGAGCCAGGCAACGCTGTTCGGGAGGAGGAGTGCATCATCCCCGGGGATGCATCCCAGGGGCCGGCGCGTGACCGAACCCGGCCGCTACGGTGGGCGGTGTGATCGACGACGACTGGCGCAACGACCGCATAGGCAGCGCCCACCGGGGTGAGAACCCGACCGTCCTGCGCCGCCTCGACCAGGGCTTCGCCGTGATCGGCGACCGGCAGTTCCTCCCCGGGTACGCGCTACTGCTGACCGACGACCCATCGGTGACCCGGCTCTCCGACCTGCCCCGCGCGCGCAGGGCCGCGTACCTCGGCGACATGGAACGGCTCGCCGAGGCCGTCGAGCGGGCCTGCCGGCGGCTCGACCCGGCGTTCCGCCGGGTGAACATCGAGATCCTGGGCAACGCCGACCCGTATCTCCACGCCCACGTCTGGCCGCGCTACGACTGGGAGCCGGCCGACCGGGTCCGGCTGCCCGTCTGGCTGTACGAGGAGCAGTACTGGAGGGGGAGCGAACACGAGCTCGGCCCCCGGCACGACGGGCTGCGGACGGCCATCGGAGAGGAACTCGACCGACTGGGCGGGAGCGCGGCGGGCTGACGGCGCGGGTCCGGGCCCGCGGCGGGTCCGGATCCGGGCCCGTCGGCGGGTCCGGACCCGCCGAGCCGGTGGGTGCGGTCGGGCTGGTGGGGGGCGCGCCGAGGGCTACGGGGCCGTCGCGACCCGGATGCCGAAGCCGATCAGGACCACCCCGGTCACCCGGTCCAAGGTCCGGCGCACGCACGGCCTGCCGAAGAACCGCCGGGCGCGGGAGAGGACGTACACGTACGTGCCCAGCCAAGCCACCGTCAGCAGCACGTGGACCAGCACCAGCAGGGCCATGCCCGCCGCGGGGCGCAGGCCGGACGGGGCGAGGGCGGGCAGCAGGCCCGTGTAGAACACGGCGATCTTGGGGTTGAGGGCGTTGCTGACGAGACCGGTGCGCCAGGCGCCGAGGGCGTCGGACCCGCGGGCGGTGCCTTCGGGAGCGGGGTCCGCGCCCGGGCGGCGCAGGGACTGGATGCCGAGGAAGCACAGGTAGGCGGCGCCTGCGAGTTTCACCACGAGGTAGACCTCGGCCGAGGCCGCGAGCAGCGCGGCGAGGCCTGCGACGGTGAGCGCACCCCACAGGAGCAGGCCGGCGGTGATCCCGGCCACGGTGCGCAAGCCGTCGGCGCGGCCCCGGGCGACGGCGCGCCTGGTCACGATGGCCATGTCGGGGCCGGGGACGAGGGTGAGGAGTGCCAGGACGCCGGTCGCGGTGAGGAGTTGCGTGAGCACGCCGCCCAGTCTGCCAGTGGCAGGGGGCGGCGTAGGGCGTACGGCGTCAGGGGGCCGCAGGCCGGGGGAGGGTGCTGGCCAGGTCGAGGGTGCTGGCCAAGTGGAGGGTGCTGGCCCAGGTCGAGGTGCGGTCAGTCGGGGGCGGGGAGGGTGTCCAGGGCCGCGGTGAGGCGGTCGAGGGCTGCCACCGTTTCGCGGAACGCGTCGTCGCCCAGGCGCTCCGCCAGGGCCGCGGCCAGGGCGGCGTGGCCCGGGTTGATGCGGGTGATCGCGGCGCGACCCGCCTCCGTCGGGCGGAGCAGCTTCGCGCGCCGGTGCGCCGGGTTGGGTACGTACTCCGCCAGGCCTTGGGCGGCCAGCAGGTCCGCGATGCGCTGGACGCTCTGCCGGGTGATCCCCATGGCGCGGGCGATGCCCGCCACCGGCAGCGGCTCCTTGAGGACGGCGCCCAGTACCTGCCACCGCGCCGCCGTCAGCCCGGCCGGCCGGGCCAGTTCCTCCGACAGGGCGAGGAAGCGTCCGTTCAGGCCGAAGACGCCCAGGGCGGTGCGGCTGAGCAGGTCCTGGCGGGCGCGCAGCGAGAGCGGCTGCGGTGCTGCGGCGGGCGCGGGCGCCGGTTCACGCATCGCCGCGCTCCGCCGCCGCCATGAGGACCGGGAACGCGCTCTCGTCCGAATCGTGGAACAGGCGGTACCACGCGTCCAGGACCTCCGGCTGGTACACGCCCAGCTGCGCGAAGACCTCGCGGGCGAACGCCACGGGCTCCGTCGGCCCCGCCGTGATCAGGCTGCCGTCCGTCACCGCGTCGGCCTCCACGTACCGTTCGGCGCCCCCGTAGCCCGGCTGCTCGGACAGGTACGCGGCGGCCGCACTCGTGTGGTGGTGGTCGTCCAGCAGGCCCGCGCGGGCCAGGCCCGCCGTGGCGCCGCAGATCGCCGCGACCGGTACGCCGGCCGCCAGGAACTCCCGCGCCTTCTCCGCGAACGGCGCCAGCTCGTCGCTGGTGTCCCACAGGGACGCGCCCGTCAGGATCAGGAGGGCGGAGTCCTCGGGCTTGAGGTCCGCCAGGGCCATGTCGGGCTGGATGCGGACGCCGCCCATGGTGGTGACCGGCTGCTCCGCCGCTAGTGCGACCGTACGGACCTGGTGGCCGCGTTGGGTCAGATGTGCCGTGGTGTGGCCGGTCTCCCAGTCCGCGTACGTGTCGTAGACCGCGAGGTGGATCCGCTTCGCCACTGTCCGCGCCGACTCCGTCGTGCCGTTCATGGACGTGCCTCCTTGCTGGAAGGGGTATGACAGTAGGCTGTCATTTATGCAGCATGCTGTCAATGGATGGGTGCGGGCGACAGACTGCCGAGGGGCGGGGCCACGGTCCATACAGTCCGCCGATGTCCCCTCCGACCTGCGCACTCCTAGCGTGGCCGCATGACCCCGCACCTCCCCCTCGACGCGGACGGAGTCGCCGTCAAGGCCGCCGACCGCAAGCACGTCTTCCACTCCTGGTCCGCGCAGGACCTCATCGACCCGCTGGCCGTGGCCGGGGCCGAGGGCTCCTACTTCTGGGACTACGACGGCAACCGCTACCTCGACTTCTCCTCCCAGCTGGTGAACACCAACATCGGCCACCAGCACCCGAAGGTCGTCGCCGCCGTCCAGGAGCAGGCCGGCCGCCTGTGCACCCTCGCGCCCGGCTTCGCCGTCGACGTCCGCTCCGAGGCGGCCCGCCTCATCGCCGAGCGCACCCCCGGCGACCTGGACAAGGTGTTCTTCACCAACGGCGGCGCCGAGGCCGTCGAGAACGCGGTGCGGATGGCCCGGCTGCACACCGGCCGGCCCAAGGTGCTGTCCGCGTACCGCTCGTACCACGGCGCCACCGCCGCCGCGATCAACCTGACCGGCGACCCGCGCCGCTGGCCCTCCGACACCGGCGCCGCCGGGGTCGTGCACTTCTGGGGTCCCTTCCTCTACCGCTCCCCGTTCCACGCCGCCACCGGGACCGAGGAGTGCGAGCGCGCCCTGCGCCACCTGGAGGACACCGTGGTCTTCGAGGGGCCGGCCTCCATCGCCGCGATCATCCTCGAAACGGTCCCCGGCACGGCCGGGATCATGGTCCCGCCCGCCGGCTACCTGGCCGGCGTACGCGAGCTCTGCGACCGCTACGGCATCGTCTTCATCCTCGACGAGGTCATGTCCGGCTTCGGGCGCACGGGGAAGTGGTTCGCCGCCGAGCACTGGGGCGTCACCCCCGACCTGATCACCTTCGCCAAGGGCGTGAACAGCGGCTACGTCCCCCTCGGCGGCGTCGCGATCTCGGGGGCCATCGCCGAGACGTTCGCCACCCGCCCGTACCCCGGCGGACTGACCTACTCCGGCCACCCCCTGGCCTGCGCCGCCGCCGTGGCGACCATCGCCACCATGGAGGAGGAAGGCGTGGTCGAGCACGCCGCCCACCTCGGTCGGAACGTCATCGGCCCGGCGCTCGCCGAGATCGCCGAGCGGCACCCGTCGGTCGGGGAGGTCCGGGGCCTGGGCGCGTTCTGGGCCGTGGAGCTCGTACGCGACCGGCGGCCCCGCGAGCCGCTGGTCCCGTACAACGCTGCGGGCGCCGACAACGCGCCGATGGCCGAGTTCGCCGTGGCCTGCAAGGCCTCGGGCCTGTGGCCGTTCGTCAACATGAACCGGGTGCACGTCGTCCCGCCGTGCACCGTCTCGGAGGCGGAGGCCAAGGAGGGGCTGGCGCTCCTCGACGAGGCGTTGACCGTCGCCGACCGGCACACCACGGCCGCCGGCTGAGGCGGTTCGACTGACCGGAGCGGCCTGATCACCGGGGCGGTGGAGCCCTGGTGATCTGTATGTACGTATAGATCCTCATAACGTCCGTGAATCGAACGGTTTCGGCCGCGTCGCCTGGCCTAAGGTGTCCGAAGTTCACCGAAGGAGACGGACCCTTATGCCAGGCGGCGCCGCTGTCACCCGCAACACACTTCGCCAGCAGATCGCGGACGCGCTGCGAGACGAGGTGCTGGCGGGACGCCTGCCCCCGGGCACCGAGTTCACGGTCAAACAGATCGCCGAGCAGTACGGGGTTTCAGCGACCCCGGTCCGCGAGGCGCTGGTCGACCTGTCCGCCCAGGGGCTGCTGGAGTCGGTGCAGCACCGGGGCTTCCGCGTGCGCGTCTACACCCTGGACGACTTCCGGGGGATGATCGAGGCCCGTACGCTCATAGTCGACGGGATCTTCCGGCGGCTCGTGGAGCGCGGCACAGCGCCCGGCTCGGGCGAAATGCTGGTGTCGGTGCGCCGTCGGGCCGAGGAGGCGTGTCGGGCCGCACAGAGCGGCTCGCTCGAAGTGCTGATCGGCTACGACCTGCGCTTCTGGAGGGAGCTGAGCGGGCTGGTCGGCAACACGTACATCTCGGAGTTCCTGCACCGCATCCGCGTGCAGTGCTGGGCCTTCGCCGTGCCGCACCTGAAGGCGGCACCGGACCTGCACGCCGGGCTGTGGGCGGGCCACGACGAGCTGGTCGACGCGGTGGCGCGGGTGGACGCCCACGAGGTGCGCCGCCTCGTGCACGCCTACAACCAGCACAGCCTGGACTGGGCCGCGACCCTGAAGCCGGTCGCCTCATGACCGGCCCGAGCGTGAACCAGAACCCGGGCACGGGCACCGGTACGGGCACCGGTACGGGCGTCGGCGTCGCCGCGGCGGCGCAGCGCGCGGCAGCCGGGCCGGTCGGCCTGTCCGTCGTCATCCCCGCCCGCACCGACGGCCACCGCATCGGTGCGGCCGTCACCGCCGTACGCGAGTACCTCGACGCCCGTTCCGGCAGCGACCCCGGCGATTGGGAGCTCGTCGTCGTCGATGACGGCTCCGCGGACGACACCGCGGCCGCCGCCCGGGCCGCGGCCGACGGTGACCCGCGGATCCGGCTGCTCCGCCTGGAGGGGCCCGGGCCCCGCGGCAGGGGCGCGGCCCTGCGCACCGGGGTGGCGGCCACCACCGGGCGGCGGGTGCTGCTGACCGACGCCGGCCTCGGCACCCCGCTCGACGAGCTGGGCCGGCTCGAACCGCTTCTGGCCGCCGCCGCCCTAGAACCAGTCGCCGCCCCAGAGTCCGACGCCGCCGCCCCAGAGTCCGACTCCCTCGCCGCCGAAGCCCCCGCCGCCGTCCTCGGTCGGACCGGGAGCCGCCTCGTGCGGGCCCTCGGCGTGCCCGGGATCCCCGGGTTCCGCCCCGACACCTGTGGCTTCGCCCTCTTCGACGGGGACCGGGCGCGGGCCGTCTTCGCCGCCTCGACCCTCGACGGCCCGGCCGTCGACGCCGAGGTCACCCGGCTGCTGCGGCGCCGCGCCGGAGCCGGTGCGGTCGTCGAGGTCCCGGTGCGCCGCCGCCGCGCCCCGCGGGGCGACGGACAGCCGCGGGCCCGCCGCAGCGCCGCCGATCTCAGCCGGGCGTTCGGGGACCTGCTGCGCCTGAACGCCGGCGGCCTCACCGTCGCCGCCGTCTTCCTGGCCCTCTCCTTCTACGTCTTCCACGGCCTGTGGGCCGACCTCGACGGCCGCTACCTCAAGGACGCGCTCCAGGACCAGAACCAGTGGGAGTGGTTCGTCGGCGTCGCCACCGACAACATCACCCACCTGCGCAATCCGCTCTTCACCACCGCCCAGGGCATGCCCGACGGCGTGAACCTGATGGCGAACGCGACGATGCTCGGCCTGACCGTGCCGCTCATACCGGTCACGCTGCTGTTCGGCGAGACCGTCACGTTCGCCCTGGTCCTGACCCTGGGCATGGCCGCCAGCGCCTGGACCTGGTACTGGCTGATCCGCCGCCGCTTCACGCCGAACCGCTGGGCGGCGGCCGTCGGCGGGGCGCTCGCGGCGTTCGCGCCGCCGATGGTCTCGCACGCCAACGGCCACCCGAACTTCGTCGTGCTCTTCATGCTCCCGCTGATCGTCGACCGGGCGCTGCGCCTCGTCGAGGGGCGGAACGTGGTCCGCGACGGGGTGCTGCTCGGGCTGTTCGCCGCGTACCAGATCTTCGTGGGCGAGGAGCCGCTGCTCATCGCCGCCCTCGGCATGCTGGTCTTCTGCCTCGCCTACCTGGCCGTGGACCGCCGCCGCGCCCTGACCGCCGCGCGCCCGCTCCTGAGGGGCCTGGGGATCGCGCTGGCCGTGTGCCTGCCGCTGCTGGCCTTCCCGCTGTACTGGCAGTTCCTCGGCCCGCAGAGCTACCACTCCGTCCTGCACGGGGACAACGCGGGCAACAGCCCGCTCGCCCTCATCGAGTACGCCGCACGCTCCCTGTTCGGCGACGCCGAGACAGCGGGCCGCCTCTCGATGAACACCACCGAGCAGAACGCCTTCTACGGCTGGCCGCTGCTGGCCCTCGGCACGGCCGTCTGCGTGTGGATGTGGCGGCGCCCCGCCGTCCGCGCGCTCGCCATCACCGGAGCCGTGGCGCTGCTGCTGTCCCTCGGGCCGCGGGTACCCGTACCGCGCACCGACCTCGTGCTCCCCGGGCCCTGGGCGCTGCTCGCGAAGATGCCGCTGTTCGAGTCGGTCATCGAAGGCCGGGTGGCGATGGTGTGCGCGCCCGTCCTGGGCATCCTGCTCGCCCTCGCGCTCGACCGGATCGCGCAGGTGCCCGGCCGCGAGCTGCGCGCTGCGGGCCTGCTGGCGGTGGCGGCGGCGCTGATCCCGGTCCTGCCGCTGCCGCTGGCGGTACGGGACCGTGCGCCGGTGCCCGCGTTCGTCACCTCGGGCGCCTGGAAGAGCTACGTCCACCCGGGCGAGGCGCTCGTTCCGGTACCGCTGCCCGACCCGGGCCAGGCCGACGCCCTGCACTGGCAGGTCGAGGCGGACTTCGGGTTCCGGCTCGCCGGGGGCTACTTCAACGGCCCGTGGGGGCCGGAGCGGACGGGCATCTACGGGGCGCCCCCGCGCCACCTGTCGAACCTGCTGCGGGACGTCCGCTACGGGGCCGCGCCGCCCGAGGTGACGCCCCAGTGGCGGGAACAGGCCCGGCAGGACCTGGAGCACTGGAAGGCGGGCGCGCTGGTGCTGCCGTTCCAGGACCGGTCGGACGAGCTGAAGGGCCTGATCAGCGAGCTGCTGGAGCAGCAGCCGGAGCAGGTGCAGGACGTGTGGGTGTGGCGGGTCGGAACCCGGCCGGATTCGGTCCCGGGCGGGGTGCGGCCGCAGCCGTAGCCGCCGTCGCGGGAAGCGGCGCATGACCGGCGCATGACCGGCGCGAAACCGGCGCAGAACCGACGCAGAACCCGGCCCCCGCCGGACCGGGTTCTGCGCAAGCCTTCGCGGAGGGTGTCCGGCGCATTACGCTGGCGGCATCGACGGCAACGACTGATCGGAGCCCGAGTGGCCTGTGACCTGTGGCTGGTCCCCCTTGTCGACGTGCTGTGCCACAGCCCCGACAACCCCTTCGCGGAAGAGATCGCCTCGTACGACAGGGCGCTGGGCGAGGCCGGACTGCCGTCCGTGCCGGTGTTCGCCTACATGCCGGGCCTCAGCGGGGACGTCGCCCCCGTCGCCGGTTTCGACTACGACGCCCTGCACTTCCTGCGGCGGGCGTACCTGCTGCAGGTCTGCGGGCTGCCGGTGACCCCGGTGGACGGGCTGGGCGGGGATTACGAGCATCTGCTGGAGATGTTCGAGGCCACGGCCCAGCAGTCGCACCTGGTGTGGCACTACGACCACGCGGGGGCGTACGTCCCGGTGGACTTCGCGGCGCCGTTGGCGAACGAGGAGCTGTTGGCCGCGGGCGGGCCGCTGGGATCGGCGCAGGGGCTGCTGCGGGAGTTGGCGGTGGTGGCTCCGGCGATCGGGATCGATCCGGCGAACCCGCCGGTGGCGCCGGCCCCGCCCGGACGGCCGACCGCGCTGGAGGAGCCGGCGGGTCCGGTTCCGTACGATGACAGCCCCTTCGCCCGGGAACGGCACGTGTGGCTGGGCCTGCACGCGGCAGCGACCCGCAGTCTCGGGCAGGGCTCGATGATCATCTTCAGCTGATGGGAGCCACGGGCCGGCTGGCCGGGCCGCGGCCGGCCGGGGCCCTCTGCGGGGCCCTCACCGGGGCTGCTCCGGCGGCCGCTGCCGCGGCATGTTGGGCCGGGTCCCCGGCATCAGCGGGAACCGCGTGTGCGGGATCCCGGCCTCGGGACGCGGGGCGGGGGAGCCCAGCGACTGCAGCACCAGCGGCGCGGGCCCCGAGCCGAACTCCAGCATCCACTCGGCGGTCTCGGAGCGTACGAGCTCGGTCACGTCCTCCGAGAACCGCCGCAGCACCGTCAGGCAGCGCTCCGCGGCCTCGCTCGCGGTGCCCTCGGTGGGGCCCAGGACCTCCCGTACGTTCTCCGAGGCCCAGTCGAACTGGAGGGTCTGGAGCCGGCGCTGCACCGCCTGGGCCGTGGCGACGTCCCGCATCCAGCCCGAGGTCAGGCCGAAGAACCGGTCGCAGGCCACACAGGCCGCGGCGAGCAGCAGCGAGAGACAGCCGTACGTGGTGGCGCCGGGGGCGGCCCCGGTCAGCTCCAGCAGCGGCATCGCGGCGCCCACGACCGCCCCCGCGGCAGCCCCCACCCGGAGGATCCGGGCACCCCGACGCTTCCACGCGCGGTCGGACATGTACCACTCCGCCGTACGCAGCGCATCCGCCTCGACCCGCCGGTAGAGCTCGTCCAGCCGCTCGGCGGGCTCCCCCCAGTCCCCGAGGGGGAACGGTCCGCCGGTCAGATCGCCCGCCGCCATGGGCCCGCCGCCCTCCTCCCGAGATCCCGGGGAGTCCCGGGGTTCCAGGGGATCCCGGGGTGGCCCCTCGGGCTGCATCTCCGGCTGGCTCACCCGGCACTCCCTCTGCCTGCGCTGACGTGTGGTGGTGCGCGTGTGCGCAATGATGCGCATGCTCTTCCTACCTTCGAATGACGGCCGATGGGCGGAGAACCCCCGGATTTCCGCCCGCAAGAAGGTCCTCATCAGCGATGCGCACGCCGGGCCACTCACTCGAAAGAGTTGGTCCTCACGGCGTAGGGCGCTGCGCGCGGCGAGCACGTAGGCTCGGATTGACCAAGCGTTCCGACGGTACGGAGTGAGTGACCCGTGTTTCCCGGTGGCGGACAGCCCAACATGCAGCAGCTGCTCCAGCAGGCCCAGAAGATGCAGCAGGACCTGGCTGCGGCCCAGGAGGAACTGGCGCGCGCCGAGGTCGAGGGCCAGGCGGGCGGCGGCCTCGTCAAGGCCACCGTCACCGGCTCCGGTGAGCTGCGCGCACTCGTGATCGACCCGAAGGCCGTGGACCCGGAGGACACCGAGACCCTGGCCGACCTGGTCGTCGCGGCCGTCCAGGCGGCCAACGAGAACGCCCAGGCGCTCCAGCAGCAGAAGCTGGGGCCCCTCGCCCAGGGACTGGGCGGCGGCAGCGGCATCCCCGGCCTGCCGTTCTAGGCCCGACCCCACGGCCCGGGCCCCCGCGGCCCCCGCCCCCCACCCCTCCCCAGCAGCAGAGAAAGAAGGCAGTCCGTTGTACGAAGGCGTGGTCCAGGACCTGATCGACGAGCTGGGCAGGCTGCCCGGCGTCGGGCCCAAGAGCGCGCAGCGGATCGCCTTCCACATCCTGCAGGCGGAGCCGACCGACGTGCGGCGCCTCGCGCACGCGCTCCTGGAGGTCAAGGAGAAGGTCCGCTTCTGCTCCGTCTGCGGGAACGTCGCGCAGCAGGAGCAGTGCACCATCTGCCGCGACCCGCGCCGCGACACCGCGGTGATCTGTGTGGTGGAGGAGCCGAAGGACGTGGTCGCGATCGAGCGGACCCGCGAATTCCGGGGCAAGTACCACGTCCTGGGCGGCGCGATCAGCCCGATCGAGGGCGTCGGCCCGGACGACCTGCGCATCCGCGAGCTGCTGGCGCGGCTCGCGGACGGCGAGGTGACCGAGTTGATCCTGGCCACCGACCCGAACCTGGAGGGCGAGGCCACGGCCACGTACCTCGCGCGCATGATCAAGCCCATGGGCCTGAAGGTCACCCGCCTGGCCAGCGGGCTCCCCGTCGGGGGAGACCTGGAGTACGCGGACGAGGTCACGCTCGGGCGGGCCTTTGAAGGAAGGCGACTTCTCGATGTCTGACGCAACGCTGCACGCCCTGGCCCAGGACCCGGACGACTTCGCCGTCCAGATCGCGGACCAGATCGAGTCGTTCATCGTCGCGGTCACCGAGGTGGCCAAGGGCGAGGACCCGGACAGCGCGGTGCCCTTCCTCCTGCTGGAGTTCTCCCAGCTGCTGCTGGCGGGCGGCCGGCTCGGCGCGTACCAGGACGTCCTGCCGGACGAGCGCTACGAGCCCGACCTGGGCCCGGAGCCGGACGTGGACGAGCTGCGCGAGCGGTTCGCGTACCTGCTCGACCCGATCGACGTGTACTCCGAGGTCTTCGACCCGTACGAGCCGCGGAAGGCGCCGGTCGCCCACCGGATCTCCGACGACATCGCCGACGTGGTGGCCGATCTGCGGCACGGCCTGGCGCACTACCGGGCGGGCCGGACGGCCGAGGCCCTGTGGTGGTGGCAGTTCTCGTACTTCTCCAACTGGGGCTCGACGGCCTCCGCGACGCTGCGCGCCCTGCAGTCGCTCGTCGCGCACGTACGCCTGGACCAGCCGCTGGAGGCCCTCGACGGGCTGGACACGGACGAGGACCTGACCGAGGACGACCTCGCCGAACAGGCGGGCCGCGTAATGGCCGAGGAGATCGGCACCCGGCTCGGCGTGCACGGGAGCTAACGGGAACCAGCGGAAATAAGCTCGAACCTGCGGGAACCAATGGAAACCGGCGGGAACCGACGGGAACGAGCGGGCGTGCACGGGGTCGGGCGGGCGGTGGCGGGAACCCGACCCCTGGTCCTTCCGTCTCATGATGTGGCTCGAAGCGGCCGGGTTGCGGCTGCTCGTTAGACTGCACCCGCAATGAGACGCAACTGACCGAGGAGCGCACGTGGGCCTTGTCGTGCAGAAGTACGGAGGCTCCTCCGTAGCCGATGCCGAAGGCATCAAGCGCGTCGCCAAGCGGATCGTGGATGCCAAGAAGAACGGCCACCAGGTGGTCGTCGTGGTCTCCGCGATGGGCGACACGACGGACGAGCTGATCGATCTCGCCGAGCAGGTGTCGCCGATGCCTGCCGGACGCGAGTTCGACATGCTGCTGACCGCCGGAGAGCGGATCTCCATGGCCCTGCTGGCCATGGCGATCAAAAACCTGGGCCACGAGGCCCAGTCGTTCACCGGCAGCCAGGCAGGCGTCATCACCGACTCGGTCCACAACAAAGCGCGCATCATCGATGTCACGCCGGGCCGTATCCGCACCGCGCTGAACGAGGGCAACATCGCCATCGTCGCCGGCTTCCAGGGCGTGTCCGCCGACAGCAAGGACATCACCACGCTGGGCCGCGGCGGCTCGGACACGACCGCCGTCGCGCTCGCCGCGGCGCTGGACGCCGAGGTCTGTGAGATCTACACCGACGTCGACGGCGTCTTCACCGCCGACCCGCGCGTGGTGAAGAAGGCCCGGAAGATCGACTGGATCTCCTCCGAGGACATGCTGGAGCTCGCCGCCTCCGGTTCCAAGGTGCTGCTGCACCGCTGCGTGGAGTACGCGCGCCGTTACAACATCCCGATCCACGTCCGCTCGTCCTTCTCCGGACTGCCGGGTACCTGGGTCAGCAACGAGAAGCCCGAGTCGCAAGGGGACGAGCAGGTGGAGCACGCCATCATCTCCGGAGTCGCCCACGACGTCTCCGAAGCCAAGATCACCGTCGTCGGCGTTCCGGACAAGCCGGGCGAGGCCGCGGCCATCTTCCGCGCCATCGCGGACGCCGAGATCAACATCGACATGATCGTGCAGAACGTGTCCGCCGCGGCCACCGGCCTGACGGACATCTCCTTCACCCTCCCCAAGACCGAGGGCCACAAGGCCATCGACGCCCTGGAGAAGGCGAAGGCGCAGATCGGCTTCGACTCCCTGCGCTACGACGACCAGATCGGCAAGATCTCCCTGGTCGGCGCGGGCATGAAGACGCACCCGGGCGTCACCGCCTCCTTCTTCCAGGCGCTGTCCGACGCGGGCGTCAACATCGAGCTGATCTCCACCTCCGAGATCCGCATCTCGGTGGTCACCCGCCAGGACGACGTCAACGCCGCGGTCGTCGCCGTCCACACGGCCTTCGGCCTCGACTCCGACAGCGACGAGGCCGTCGTCTACGGAGGCACCGGACGATGACTGCAGCCCGGTCCTCCGGCCCGGCGCTCGCCGTGGTCGGGGCGACCGGGGCGGTCGGAACGGTCCTGCTTCAGATCCTGTCCCGGCGGGCGGACGTCTGGGGCGACATACGCCTGATCGCCTCCGCGCGCTCGGCCGGCCGCATGCTGGCCGTCCGCGCGGAGGAGGTCGAGGTGCTCGCCCTCACCGAGGACGCCTTCGAGGGCCTCGGCCACGGCGACGTCGTGGTCTTCCTGACCCCGGCCGAGGTCTCGGCCCGCTGGGCGCCCGTCGCCACCGCGCGCGGTGCCGTCGTCGTCGACCGGTCCGCGGCCTTCCGCGAGGACCCCGACGTGCCCCTCGTGGTGCCCGAGGTCAACGCCGCGGCCGTACGGCACCGGCCGCGCGGTATCGTCGCCAGCCCGGACTGCGTCACCGCCGCGATGACCGCCGCCCTGGGCGCGCTGCACGCCGAGTACGGACTCGCCGACCTGACCGTGTCCTCGTACCAGGCCGCGAGCGCCGCCGGGCGGGCCGGCGCCGAGGCGCTGCGCCGGCAGCTGTCGACGGTCGCCGGGACCGCGCTGGGCGAGATGACCGGGGACGTGCGGCGCGCGGTCGGCGAGGACACCGGCCCGTTCGCCGCTCCGCTCGCGCTGAACGTCGTCCCGTGGTCCGGGGAGCTGGGCGAGGGCGGCTGGTCCACCCACGAGCTGGCCGTACGGGCCCAGACCCGCCGGGTCCTCGGGGTGGACGCCCTCCCGGTGGCGGTGACCTGCGTCCAGGTGCCCGTGCTGACCGGGCATTCGTTGAGCGTACGGGCCCGGTTCGCCGCCCCGGTGGACGCCGGGCGGGCCCGCGAGGTCCTCCAGGCCGCGCCCGGCGTGGTCGTCGTGGACGAACCGGCGGCGGGAGAGTTCCCGACCCCCGTGGACGCGGCGGGAACGGATCCGGCCTGGGTGGGACGGCTGCGGTCCTCCCTCGACGACCCGCGCTCGCTGGAGTTCTTCGTGTGCGCCGACAACCTCCAGGGCGGCGCCGCCCTGAACGCCGCGCGCATTGCGGAACTGATCGCTGATGAATTCGCGTAATGCACTTTGTAGGATCAGGTGCTGATCCCTTGATCAAGGTGATGGCCTGACTGCCGCTGGACGGACGGGGGCGATCGGGAAGAACGAGTACGCATGAGGGCAATGAGGATGGTGCTGGCCGGTCCGCCTCGCGCGTACAACCCTGGTGGGGGGACGCGTGTCCAACTGGCGTGGCAGAGGCACTACTCGTACACGGCAGCGCACCGGTGCGCAGCACGATCGCTGCACCGCCGCGCCGGCGCGCCCGGACGACCGGCGGGCTCCCGGTGACCGTCCCGGTCCCGCCGACCGTGCCGCCCGGCCCCGTCCTGCCCGCCCTGCCGGCGCGGGGCAGCCGCGTACCCGTGCCCCGCGGTAGCGCGGGACCCGCCGACCCCGACGCGAACGACACGGACGACGCGACGGAAGGGACCGGCGGGACCGGCGCCGAGACCGCTGCCACCGCGCCGCCCGAGGTCGTGGCCGGCACCACGGTCGACCACCTCACCGAGACCTACCAGGCCCACTACCGCTCGCTGCTGGGCCTGGCAGCGCTGCTCCTCGACGACACCGCCTCCTGCGAGGACGTCGTCCAGGAGGCGTTCATCCGCGTCCACTCGGCCCGCAGCCGGGTCCGGGACCGCGACAAGACGCTGGCGTACCTGCGGCAGACCGTGGTCAACCTCTCCCGCTCGACCCTGCGCCGCCGCATCCTCGGCCTGAAGCTCCTGTCGAAGCCGATGCCGGACATGGCCAGCGCCGAGGAGGGCGCGTACGACCAGCTGGAACGGGACGACCTCATCAAGGCGATGCGCGGACTCCAGCGGCGCCAGCGCGAGGTGCTGGTGCTGCGGTACTTCGCGGACATGACCGAGGCCCAGGTCGCCGAGACCCTCGGCGTCTCGCTCGGCTCGGTGAAGGCGTACGGATCGCGGGGCATTGCCGCGCTGCGGGTGGCGATGGAGGCTCAACAGTCATGATGGACGACCACACGCGCCCGGACGGGGCCGGCGAGGAGCAGGAGCTGCGGACCCTGCTGCACGCCGCCGTCGCCGGCCTGGAGCCCTCCACGGGCTCCCTGGACCGCCTGCGGTCCGCCGTCCCCGCCCGCCGGGCCCGCAAGCGGCGGGCCCTCGTCGGCGCCGCCGCGGCCGCCGTGCTGGCCGGCACCGTCCTGCCCACCGCCCTGCACATGGGCATCACGGGCGGCGACGGCAGCGTCAGTGACCACTCGGCGATGGCCGGACACGGCGAGGACGCCGGCACCTCGCAGGGCGCCGGCGGCCACGGCCACGACCACGCGGGCAAGGGCCACGCAGCCAAGCAGCCCAAGGACGCCGACGCGGGTCCCGGTCACCACGGCGGCACCGCCGCCGACTCGGACCCCACGGCCGACGGCTCCCCGTCCGGCGGCAGCACGGCCGACCCCTCCGCGGGCGGCGGCACCGGCGGCGTGACCGGGCCTTCCGGCGGCCCGATGCCCCCGGTGGCGTCCCCCGCCGCGCCCGGATGCAGCGCGGACCAGCTCGGAGTGCAGGCCAGTGCGAAGGCCCCGGAGGCCGACGGGAAGGTGTACGGCAGCTTCAAGGTCACCAACGTCTCGGCCCGCGGGTGCAGCGTCGCCGGCCCGGACACGGTGACCGCGGCCTCCGTGAGCGCCTCCGCGCCCGGTGGGACCCCGGCCGTCACCGTCGTCGGCCACACCGCGGGCGATGCGGCGCCGGGGCTGCCCGATCCGTCGGCGGAGGCGCCGTCGCTGGTGCTCCAGCCGTACGCGGCGTACGAGGTCCGCTTCGCCTGGGTGCCCTCCGGGATGTCCTGCCCGGCGGCCACCCCCACCCCGGCGTCCCAGCCGTCGTCGGGCACCGCGCCGCAGGAGCAGCAGGCGGCGGACGGCACGGCCGCGGCCGACCCGGTGGCGCAGCCCGCCAGCCCCGCGGACACCACCGGCGTGGCGGTGTCCCACACCCCCGCCACGGCGGTCCCGGGCGCGCCGGCGCCGACCACCCGGACGACGATCCCGGCGGCCTGCGGGGGCACGGTCTACCGGACGGGCGTCATTCCGCTGGACGCGGCGCAGAGGCCCTGACGGGCTCCTCCGGGGCCGACGCGGGTGCCGGGGCCGACGCGGGTGCCGGGGCCGACGCGGGTGCCGGGGCCGCGTCCTCGTCCACGGTCGAACCCGAGACTGCGGACGCGGCTCCCCCGGCAGCGGCGCCGACCGCGGGCAGCAGCCCCGCCTCGGCGTCGCGCAGGGTCTCCACCTCTCGGCGGTACAACCGGAACCACATGAACAGCACGAACGCGGCGAAGACGAACCACTCGCCGGTGTAGCCCAGGTTCTGGAAGGCCTTCAGGTCCAGCCCGGTGTTGGTCGGCGCCTTCGCGGGCACCGGCGTCATCCCGTCCGCCGGGGTCTGCACCGTGAGCCAGGCGTCGTACAGCTCGTACGGCACCAGGTTGACCAGCGAGGCCGCCCCGATCACGCCGAGCTGCCCGGCCGGCAGCCCGCCCTGGGAGTGCACGCCCTTGCTGGTGGAGGTCTCCGAGGGCTGCAGGGCCCCCGTCACCTCGACCCGCCCGGCCGGCGCGGCCGGCACCCGGCCGGGATCCGCCGTGCCCGGCAGCCAACCCCGTACGACCGGAACGGTCTTGCCGGAGTCGGTCTTCAGCAGCGTCAGGACGTAGAAGCCGACCTTCCCGTCGAGCCGCCGCTCCGGGACCAGCAGCTGGTCGGCGTACTGCCCGGCGACGGTGGCGAGACGACCGGAGGTCCTCTTGTCCACCGGAAGCAGCGAGTCCAGCGGCGCGGCGGCCTCATCGGCGGGGCGCGCTTCGGCCGCCTGCCGGTGGGTGTCGACGCGGTCCTCGAACCGGCCGAGCTGCCAGGACCCCATGAACAGGCAGACGGGAACGCCGAGCGCGACGAAGACGTTGATCCCCCACCAGCGCGGGGTCAGGAGAAACCGGTGCACCCCACCACCGTACGGGGGGTGCACCGCGATCACGGTGGCGGGGGTTGGCCCGCCACCGCCCGCAAGCCCCGGCTGCTCCGCCGCGGAACTCCGCCGCGGAACCACCGCCGAACCCGCCGGGGGAACCCCAGGATCAGCGGGGCAGGTGCTTCAGCGCGAAGTCGATCTCCATCCTGACCTGCTTGATCCGCTCCTCCACGACGAGCGAGCCGTGCCCGGCGTCGTAGCGGTACACCTCGTGCACCGCGCCCCGCGCCGCCAACCGGTCGACGTAGTTGTCGATCTGCCGGATCGGGCAGCGCGGATCGTTCACGCCCGCCGCGATGTGCACCGGGGCCCGCACCGCGTCCACGTACGTCAGCGGGGAGGACGCCACGAACCGCTCCGGGACCTCCTCCGGCGTGCCGCCGAACAGGGTGCGGTCCAGGGCCTTCAGCGCCTCCATCTCGTCGTGGTACGCCGTGACGTAGTCGGCCACCGGTACGGCGGCCAGCCCCACCGCCCAGGCCTCCGGCTGCATGCCGAGGCCCAACAGCGTCAGGTACCCGCCCCACGAGCCGCCCGAGAGCACCAGCCGGGCCGGGTCGGCCAGGCCCGAGGCCACCGCCCACTCCCGGACCGCGGTGATGTCCTCCAGCTCGATCAGCCCGACCCGGTGCTTGAGGGCGTCGGTCCACTCGCGGCCGTACCCCGTCGAGCCGCGGTAGTTGACCCGGACCACCGCGAAGCCGTGGTCCAGCCAGGCCGCCGGGGCGGCCGCGAAGGCGTCGCAGTCGTGCCAGGCCGGACCGCCGTGCACCTCGAACACGGTGGGGAAGGGGCCCTCGCCGTGGCCGACGGGCCGCTGCGCGAGCGCGTGGATCCGCCCGCCCGGGCCCTCCACCCACACGTCCTCCACCGGGACCGAGCCGGGCGACCGGAAGCCCGGCGGCTCCAGCACCACCCCGCCCGCCGTCGAGCGGATCGCCGCGGGCTCGGCCGCCGACGACCACTGGTACTCGACCGTCCCGTCGGGCCGCGCCGTCGCACCCGAGACCGTGCCGGGCGGGGTGTCCACCCGGGTCAGCTCCTGCGCGGCCAGGTCGTAGCGCCACAGCTCGCTGCGCGCCTCGAAGCCGTGCTCGACGAGCAGGGCCGAGCCGTCCGGGTACCACTCGGCGCTCACGTCGCCCGGCAGGTCCAGCAGCAGCTCCTGCTCGGCGCCGGTGGCCACGTCCCACACCATCGGCTCCCAGCGGCCGCGACGCTGGTGGCCGACGAGCAGCCGCGTGTCACCGGCGACCGGGGCGAAGCCGAGGACCTCCAGGCCCAGTTCGAGGGTGCCGCCCCGGGAGTCGTCCAGCTCCGCGACCGTGCTGCCGTCGAGGGTGACCACGCGCAGGGACGAGTGCATGGCGTCGCCGTGCTCGGTGTGCTCGATCGCGATCAGCGTCCCGTCCCGGGACAGGTCACCGACCCCCGCCGACTCGCGGTGCCGGTAGACCTCCACCGGCTGCGCACCGCCGGGCCGCACCACGTGGACGGTGGAGCCCTCCTCGTCGGTGGACCGGCCCACGACCGCCGTACCGTCCCGGCCGATGGCGAGACCGGCCGGGTACGAGGGCTTCAGGCCTGGGGCGGCCGGCTCGTCGGGGCCGCCCGCGAAGGGCTGACGGACCCAGGTGCCGAACTCGTCGCCGTCGGTGTCGGAGAACCACCAGATCCACTCCCCGTCGGGGGAGAGGGTCCCGTCGGTGGTGCCGTTGGGCCGGTCGGTGGCCTGCCGTTGGCTGCCGGTGGCGCGGTCCCAGGCGTACAGCTCGTAGGTCCCCGTCGCGTTGGAGACGAACAGCGAGCGGTGCGGGGCGTCCTCGGCCCAGTCGGGCAGTCCGACGCGCGGTGCGCGGAACCGCTTCTCCCAGTCGGGCATGCCCATGGCCGTGTTGTCAGTCATACCCCTATGTAACCCGATCGGACGCGCCGGCCCGCCGGTCGCCGCTGCGGATGCCGCCCGCCCGGAACGGTAGGACAGTGGAGGTCATACGTCCCGCGATGCCGGAGGAGGAGTGGTCATGACCAAGAAGGCGCGTGCCGGTACGGCACAGGCCGCGGAGCGCGAGCACGAGCGGGCGAAGAACACCGCTGCCGAGGCCCGCGCCAAGTCCGCGGCCCGCGATGCGCAGACCCTTTCGGCGAAGAGGAGGGGCATGCAGCAGAAGGCCCAGGCCAAGCGCGGCTGACCGCCGCCGGTCGTCGCCCGCCGCCGGTTGCCCGCCGCCCGCCGCGCCGCGCCGCCCGATCCGTCGCGCCTGCCCGGCTGACCCGTCGCGCCTGCCCGGCCGATTCGCCCCGGCCGATCCGCCGCGCCGGGCCCCGTAAGCCCGGCGCGGGCCTACGCTGACCCCATGCGGATGCGGATGACCGTCCGGGGTGCCCGGCTGCTGCACGCCGACCGCCCCGGCGTGCTGCGCCCCGGCCTGTACGAGGTCCAGGTCGGCCCCGACGGCAGGATCGCCCGGATCCTCCCGGACGACGGCCGCGCCGATCGGTCGCAGCCGCCGGCCGCCGACGTGCTCGTCGAAGCGGACGGCGGCCTGCTCACCGCCCCCTTCGTCGAACCGCACATCCACCTGGACACCGCCCTGACGGCCGGGGACCCGCGCCCCAACACCTCCGGCACCCTTTGGGAGGGCATCGCCTGCTGGAGCGCCCGCAAACGCACCCTGACCCGCGAGGACGTCGTCGCCCGGGCCACCGAGGTGCTGCGCTGGCAGGCCGCCCAGGGCGTGCTGCACGTGCGGACCCACTGCGACGTCACCGACCCTGCGCTCACCGCGCTGGACGCGCTGCTGGAGGTCCGCGACCGGGTCCGGGAGTTCATGACCCTCCAGATCACCGCCTTCCCCCAGGAGGGCGTCCTGTCCTTCCCCCGCGGCGAGGAGCTGTTGCGCGAGGCCGTGGCCCGCGGCGCGGACGTCGTCGGGGCGATCCCGCACTTCGAGGACACCCGCGAGGACGGGGTCGCGTCCCTGGGCATCGCCTTCGCCGTCGCCGAGGAACACGGCCTGCGCGTCGACGCCCACTGCGACGAGATCGACGACGAGCAGTCCCGGTTCGTGGAGGTGCTGGCCGCGCTCGCCCTGCGCTCGGGCCTGCGGGAGCGCGCAACGGCCTCGCACACCACGGCGATGGGCTCCTACGGCGGCGCGTACAGCCTCAAACTCCAGCGGCTGCTCACCCGTTCCGGGATCAACCTGGTCGCCAACCCGTTCGCCAACCTCAACCTCCAGGGCCGGTTCGACGCCTACCCCAAGCGGCGCGGCCTCACCCAGGTCAAGGAGATGCTCGCCGCCGGCGTCAACGTCGCCTTCGGCCACGACGACGTGATGGACCCGTGGAACGCACTGGGCACCGCCAACCCCCTCCAGACCGCCCTCGTCGGCCTCTACGCCGCCCAGCTGACCGGCGCGGAGGAGATCCCGGAGGCGTACGCGATGGTGACGGACCGCGCCGCGCGCGTCCTGGGGCTGACCGCCTCCGAGTACGGCATCGCCGAGGGTGCGGCCGGATCCTTCGTCGTCCTGCCGGCGCCCACCCCGCAGGAGGCGGTCCGCCGCCAGGTCCGGCCCCGGTACGTCGTGGCGCACGGGAGGACCGTCGCCGAGACGCCGCCGGCGCCGACCCTGCTGTCCTGGCCGGGCGAGGCCCCGGCCGAGGTCGACTTCGGCCGTCCCTACAGTGAACCCCCATGAGCACATGGATACGTGACACCGTGTCGGGCCGCGCCGCCCTGGAGATCGCGTCGGAGTACGCCGACACCGCCCTGCTGAACCACTCCGTCCGCTCGTACGCCTTCGGCGCCGAGTACGCGGCCGTGCACGGGCTCGACTACGACGAGGACCTCTTCTACGTCAGCGCGCTGATCCACGACCTGGGCCTCACCGCGCCGTTCGACAGCCACACCCTCCCCTTCGAGGAGGCGGGCGGCCATGTCGTCCGCGTCCTGACGGCCGGCCTGGGCTGGTCGCCCCGGCGCCGCGCCCGCGCCGAGGAGGTGATCGTCCGGCACATGCGCGACGACGTCACCGCCGAGGAGGACGTCGAGAGCCACCTCCTCCAGGTCGGCACCAGCGCCGACGTCTCCGGACTGCGCGTCGCCGAGTTCGCCCCGGGGTTCACGAGGGCGCTGCTCGCCGCGCACCCCCGGGAGGGCTTCGGCGCGTCCTTCCTCTCCCTGGTCGAGGGCCAGGCCGCGCGCAAGCCCGACTGCGCGGCCGCGGCCTGGGTCGCGGGCGGGGCCGCCGCGCGCATCGCGGCCAACCCGCTCGACCGCACGTAGCGGCAGCACGGGGCGACCGGGTCACCGGCGGCCGCGCGGCGGGGCGGCGCGGGCCCGGCCCGCCGGTAGCCTCTCGCCCATGTCGTGGGACGAGGACGGAACGCCGCATCCCCTCGCGCTGCGCCGCAGCGGCCGCAGCGAGCAGGAGCCGGACCGGCTGCCGGAGGTCCGGGAGTTGGAGTCGCTCGGCTGGGAGCCCGCGCCCGGGGGAGCGGCCTGGGTGTTCCTGCCGTACGTCTGGCCCGCGCACGCCCGCACCTGGATCCCCGACCGGTCCACCCACTGGGCGGTGGACACCGTCCTCGACGGGCAGGGGCACGTCACCGACGTGCACGCCGTCCCGCTGGTGGACCGGGACCTCCACGTCCTCGACCAGGAGACCGACGAGGCCGTCGCCGCCCTCGGCCTGCCGCCCCGGCCACCCGGCCGGCTGTGGCTGCTGCGCCCGGTCGGCCCGTACGCCACCGTCGGGGAGGTGCTGGAGCACCTCGGGTCCCTGGCAGGCGGACGCGGGGTGGAGGTCTCCGCCTCGGCGGCCTTCATGGAGCTGGTCCGGGCCGCCCTGGCGGCCCTGGCGGCGCAGGAGTAGCCCCCGGGCAGCAAGGGGGCGGCAGGGCGCAGGCGCAGGGTGCAGCAGCAGGGCGCAGGGGCAGGGCGCGCGGGGGCAAGGTGCGCTGGGCGGGCTCAGCAGCACAGGACGGGGACCTGCTGGACCAGGTTGTTGCCGAAGCCGCCCCGGTTCCAGGGCTGCTCCAGCGGCTGGACGCGGCCGGTGGCGTCCCGGGCCCGGGCGCTGAGGGCGTGCCGGCCGGGAACCGCCTGCCACTCGGCGCGCCAGCCCTGCCAGGCGTACGGGTGCGGGCCGGGCGGTTCGATAACGGCGTCGGCCCAGCTGCGCCCGCCGTCGGCGCTCCACTCGACCCGCGTGACCGGCCCGAATCCGGACCAGGCGCGCCCTGCGAGCGGCACGGGACCGGGGCGGACGACCCGGGTGCGGGACATGAAGTCGGGGAAGCCCGGCGGGGCGAGCAGCGCGCGCGGCGCGATCCGGGTGACCGGCTCGCCCAGCTCGTCGGGCTCCTGCCGGAAGCGGTACGCGACGGCCTGCTGGAACCCGGTGAACGGGGTGCCGACCAGGGTGACGGAGCGCAGCCACTTCACGTGGGCCATCCCGTACCAGCCGGGGACGACCAGCCTCAGCGGGTACCCGTGCTGCGGGGGCAGCGGCCGGCCGTTCATGGTGTGGGCGAGCAGGACGCCCGGGTCCTCGCCGGTGGCCGGGCCCAGCGGCAGGCTGCGCTGGTGGTCCTGCTCGGTGCCCCGCTCGACGCCGTGGTCGGCGCCGGTGAACACGGCCTCGACCGCGTCCGGCCGTACGCCCGCCTCCGCGAGCACGGTGCGCAGCGGGACGCCCGTCCAGTCGGCGGTGCCCACCGCCTCCACCAGCCAGGGCTGGCTGACGGGCCGGGGGCTGAGCCGGGCGCGGCCGTTGCCCGCGCACTCCATGGTGACCCGGCGGGTGACGGAGGGCAGGGCGCGCAGGGCGGCCAGGTCCAGGTCCAGCGGGGTGTCGACCAGGCCGCCGACGGCGAGGCGCCAGGTGGCCGGGTCCGCGGCGGGGATGTCGTAGTGGACCAGGACGTAGTGCAGCCCGGGCGGCGTGACCTCGTAGCGCAGGGCCTCCAGCGGCAGCCCGTGGTTGCGGGTGGCGAGCGCCAGTTCGTCCCCGCCGATGCCCTCGCCGGGGGCGGCGACGCGGCCGGGGGTGCTGACCTCGCCCAGCGACGGCAGCTCCATGCCCCCATCGTCGCCCCCACGGCGCCTCGCCGCCCGCGGAACCGCGGCGGGACGCCCCGGCGGGCGGCGCCCCGGCGGGCGGCGCGGCCCGCGTCCACGAGGGCCTTGAGCACTAGGCTCGCGGCCATGCGCGTACGCCTTCACCAGATCGTCGTTGACTGCCGTGAGCCGGGGAAGCTGGTGCGGTTCTGGGCACGGCTGCTGGAGGTCGAGCCGGTCGACCGGGCCCGCGGCTGGTCGCACCTGGAGCTGCCCGGCGTGGCGCGGCTGGCGTTCCAACCGGTGCCCGAGGACAAGGCGGTGAAGAACCGGCTGCACCTCGACCTCGCGGTGGACGACGTCGTGGCCGCCGCGGCCCGGGCCGCGGAGCTGGGCGCCACCCCCGTCGGCGACCCGGTCACCGACGACCAGGGCTCGTTCCAGGCGATGCACGACCCGGAGGGCAACGAGTTCTGCTTCGTCACCGGCTCTCCGTCCGGCGGGGAGGGCTACCCCAGCGCCCGGTAGTGCGTGACGAGCCGTCGGTCGTCGCCGAGGACGTGGAACGCCAGCGCCGGCGCCAGTTCGACGTCCACCACGGGCCGGCCCTCCAGGGGCAGCGCAACGGTGGAGACCACCCCGGGCGCCACGAGCAGGGGAAGCCCCGCGAAGGTGGTGGCCGCGGCGGCGTGCGCGTGACCGCACAGCAGGGCGACGACGTGCGGGTGGCGGACCAGCACGGCGGCGAGGCGCTCCTCGCCGAACTGCCGGACCCGGTCCACGTGCGGGGTGTGCAGGTCGACCGGCGGGTGGTGGAAGCACACGAACACCGGCAGGGTGCCGTCCTCGGCGGTCAGCGCCTCGTCGAGCCACCGCAGGGTGATGTCGCTGAGCAGGCCCTCGTCGCTGCCCGGGACCGTCGAGTCGCACAGCACGAACACGGCCCCGGACGTGCGGACGACCCGGTTCACGTCGCCGTCCTCCGGCTTGCCGTCGAGCAGTCCGGTACGGAACGGGCCGCGCCGGTCGTGGTTGCCGGGCAGGACCATGACCGGCCAGGGCAGGTCGAGCAGCTCGCGCGCCTGCTCGTACTCCTCGTCCGTGCCGTGGTCGGCGATGTCGCCGGAGACCAGCACGGCGTCCACCGGGCCGGGGAGCTCCCGCAGGTAGCCCATCACCTTCTGGGCGCGCTCGGTGGCGCGCTCCCCGAGGTCCAGGTGCAGGTCGCTGACGTGGGCGATGACGACGGTCAAGTCCCGTCCTTCCGCTCGTCGTTCGCCGCCGGGGCCCGGAGCGGGACCGGACCTCGGCGCTGGTGCGCCCGACGTTACAACCGGCGGCGGCCCGCTCGTCGAGCACGGCGAGCCCAGGGGCGTTGCGGGAGGCGTCGGGCCTAGAGCAGATCGCCGGGGACGGCGGCGTACGCGTCCCGCAACGCGTCGATCACCGCATGGAAGCCGGTTCCGCCTCCGGCTCCGGCGCCGCCTCCGCCTCGGGATCCGGGCAGCTCGACGGTGTCCACGGCACGGACGGCCCGCACCCCCATCGCCGCATTGGTGGCGAACGCGGCCTCGAACCCCGCCAGGTCCGCCAGTCGCACGCCCCTGCCGTCGTACGGGTGGACCCGCTTGAGCAGCTGCATGGTCACCCCGTCGAGGCACTCGGCATCCGGCCAGACCACCCGCCCGCCGTCGACGAAGCCGATGTTCCAGGTGGCCCCCTCGGACACGGCCTGGCCGGCGTCGACGTACAGCGCGTCGTCGAACCCGCTCAGCTGCGCCCGCCGCCGGTGGTGCAGCCCGGCGAAGAGCCCGACGCTCTTGACCTCCGGCACGTCGCGCACGTACTGCGTCGACCGCACCCGCAGCGGCGGCGGTACCGCACCGCCCGCCTCCCGGACGGTCACCAGCACCTGCGGATCACGTGCGGCGAGGGGGTGCCCGAGGTCGAGCCCGGGATCGAAGACCGTCACCCGCACGGTGGCGGCCCCCCGGGCCGGGGCCATCCGCCGCGCCAGCGCCCGTACCCGCTCCCCGTCGAGCTCGGCCCCGAACAGCATCCGGCAGTCCCGCCGAAGCCGCTCCAGGTGCAGCGCGAGCCCCTTCACCCGCCCGTCCTCGACCCGCATGGTCGTGAAGTGCCCGTAGTTGACCAGCGCCAGCGCCTGCAACTCCCGAACCCCGACCGCCACCCCGTTCAACTCACCCATGCCCCCACGATGCCACCGGCCCCCCACCGCACATGCAGGAAGGGCCTGATCCTCATTGAGGATCAGGCCCTTGACCTGGTCTTACTCTGTCGGGGTGGCGGGATTTGAACCCACGACCTCTTCGTCCCGAACGAAGCGCGCTGCCAAGCTGCGCTACACCCCGATCGCCGCCGTTTTGCGGGCTCTCGCCCTGGCGACATCGATTACTTTAGCGGACCCTCGGCCGGAGACGAAATCCGGTTTTCGCGGGCGGGCCCGGGGGGCCGTCAGGCCTTCGGGGCGAGGGTCAGGAGGGTGGCCTCCGGCGGGCAGGCGAAGCGGACCGGGGTGTAGCGGTTGGTGCCGCAGCCTGCGGAAACGTGCAGGTAGGCGCGTCGGTCGCCGGTCTCGTGGGTGGAGAGGCCCTTGACCCGGCCGGTGTCCAGGTCGCAGTTGGTGACGAGGGCCCCGTAGAAGGGGATGCACAGCTGCCCGCCGTGCGTGTGCCCCGCCAGGATCAGCGGGTAGCCGTCGGCCGTGAAGGACTCCAGGGTGCGCAGGTACGGGGCGTGCACCACGGCGATCGAGAAGTCGGCGTCGACTTCCGGGCCGCCGGCGACCCGCTCGTAGCGGTCGCGCTTGATGTGCGGGTCGTCGAGTCCGGTGAAGGCCAGCTCCAGGCCGTCCAGCTTCAGCCGGGCCCGCGTGTTGGTGAGGTTCAACCAGCCCGCGGCGTCGAAGGCGTCCCGCATGCCCTCCCAGGGGTTGTGCACGGCGCCGACGACCGGCTTGTTGCCGTTCAGCCCGTGGCGGCCCTGGACCTTCTCGATCAGGTACCGGCCGGGGTTGCGCAGCCGGGGCCCGTAGTAGTCGTTCGAGCCGAACACGTACACGCCCGGGAACGACATCAGCGGGCCGAGCGCGTCGAGCAGCTCCGGCACGCCCTCCGTGTCGGAGAGGTTGTCGCCGGTGTTCACGACGAAGTCCGGGCGCAGGCCGGCGAGGGACTGGAGCCAGGCGCGCTTCTTGCGCTGCCCGCTGACCATGTGGATGTCCGACACCTGGAGTACGCGCAGGGGGCGCATCCCGGCGGGCAGAACCGGAATAGTGATCCGGCGCAAGCGGAAGGACCGCGCCTCGAATCCGGCGGCATAGGCCACTCCAGCGGCCCCCACCGCCGCGATTCCGGCGGTGACCTTCAGGGGTACTCCGTAACGCGCACGCATGGGGCCATCGTCTCAGACACGGAAAACCGGAAGGCGCCGCCGCCCCCGTACCTGGCAGACTCATGGGCATGACCACGCTCAAGGCCAAGCTGCAGGAAGACCTCACCACCGCGATCAAGGAGCGCAACGAGCTCCACTCCTCCACGCTGCGACTGACCCTCGCCGCGATCACCAAGGAGGAGGTCGCGGGCAAGGAGGCGCGCGTCCTCACCGACGACGAGGTCCTCAAGGTGATCGCGAAGGAGGCGAAGAAGCGCCGCGAGGCCGCGGAGGCGTTCGCCCAGGGCGGTCGCGCCGAGCAGGCCGAGCGGGAGACGGCGGAGGGCGAGTTCCTCGACACCTACCTGCCGAAGCAGCTGACCGACGACGAGCTCAGCACGATCGTGGAGCAGGCCGTCGCGGAGGCGCGGGCCGAGGGTGCCGAGGGGCCGCGGGCCATGGGTGCCGTCATGAAGATCGTGAAGCCGAAGGTGGCCGGGCTCGCGGACGGCGGCCGGGTCGCCGCCGCCGTGAAGAAGCACCTCCAGTAGCAGCAGGACCGTAGCCAGCCAGGACAGCAGCAAGCGGTGGGGCCCGGTTCCCAAAGGCACCGGGCCCCACCGCATCTCGGTGGTCCCGGACCGGAGTGTTCCCCCTACAGCGTGGCGCGGGCGCCGGTCACGCCGGGGTACAGGGTGCTC
>NZ_JBHWJJ010000089.1:0-3059 GCF_042732005.1 Streptomyces sp. NPDC059851
CCCTCACACGGGAAGGAGACGGAACACCCATGCCACGGATGCCGTTGGCCGAGCGGCGTCGGCAGCTGACCGAGGCCGCGATCCGCGCGATGGCCCGCGACGGCGTCGCCCGGACGACGACCCGCTCCATCGTCGCCGAGGCGTGCGTGTCGTTGAGCGTCTTCCACTACTGCTTCGACTCCAAGCAGGCGTTGCTGGAATCGGTCATCGAGACCATCACCGACCACTACCTCGGGGTGGTCACGGAGGCGGTCCGGCCGCGCGCCACCCTCCGCGAGACGGTACGGGCCGGCTTCCGCGCCTACTGGGACCACGTCCGCGCCAGCCCCGCCGAGCACATGCTCACCTACGAGCTCACCCAGTACGCCCTGCGCCAGCCCGGGTTCGAGCACCTCGCGCGGCGCCAGCACGAGCTGTACTGCGCGACGTACGCCGACTTGATCGAGCAGGTCCGCGGCGAGCTCGACTTCGAGCTGTGCGTCCCGGTCCCCGTGCTGGCCCGCTACCTGGCCGCCATGACGGACGGACTCACCCTGAACTTCCTGGTCCTCGGCGACGACCGCGCGGCGGCGGCGATCCTCGACATGGTCGCCGAGCACGTCGCCGGGCTGGTCCGGACCGGGGAGCCCGCGGAAGCGAGTGGGCAGACGGCAGCGGTGGGGATACCCGTCGGCTGACGGGCGGGGCGGCGCCCCGCTCAGTACGGCCGGGGTGACATCACCAGCGGCTGGGCGGCGTCGGGCGCCTCCAGGACGCAGCGGGGGACGCCGGGTCCCGGTGTGGCGCGCACGGCGACCGGTGTCGGCGGCACGGTCGGCAGCTCCACGTGGACGAGGACCGGCCGGTCACCGTGCGTGGTGGCGTGACCGGTCTCCTTGCCGTCGACGAGGACCTCCACCTCCACCCGGTGCCCCGTCTCGATGGTCGCGCTGACGGAATGCCCGGCATGGTCGATGTGGAAGTGATGGCGTCGTCTCATGGGGTCGCCTCCGGGCCGGGCACACTGGCACACCGCCCCCTGGTCCAGGGTAATCGCGGGCGGTGCGGCCCGCAGCGGACGTTTTGGATTGCCGCTCGTTCCTCAATACGATCCGGCGATGATCACAAGAAAATGGGTGGCGGCCGGGGCGTGCGGCCTGCTGGCCACGCTCGCGGTCGGGTTGTTCCCGGCGAGCGCGGCGGCCGGCGAACCGGTGGGGAAGGACTCGCCGAAGGTCGAGCTGGTGCTGGACGTCAGCGGCTCGATGCGGGCGACGGACATCGACGGCACCTCCCGCATGGCGGCGGCCAAGCAGGCCTTCAACGAGGTCCTGGACGCCACGCCGGAGGAGGTGCAGCTCGGGATACGGACGCTCGGGGCGACCTACCCGGGCGAGGACCGGCAGCTCGGCTGCAAGGACACCAAGCAGCTCTACCCGGTCGGCAAGCTGAACCGGACCGAGGCCAAGACGGCCGTGGCGACCCTCGCCCCCACCGGCTGGACCCCGATCGGTCCGGCCCTGCTGGGCGCGGCCGAGGACCTCAAGGGCGGCAACGCCACCCGGCGGATCGTGCTGATCACCGACGGCGAAGACACCTGCGCCCCGCTCGACCCGTGCGAGGTGGCGCGGGACATCGCCGCCCAGGGCATCCACCTGGTCATCGACACCCTCGGCCTGGTCCCCGACGCCAAGACCCGCGACCAGCTGGTCTGCATCGCCGAGGCCACCGGCGGCACCTACACCGCGGTGCAGCACACCGCCGAACTCTCCGGCCGCGTCAAGCAGCTCGTGGACCGGGCTGCCGCCCCCGTGGTCACCCCGGTGGCGACCGAGGGTGCCAAACAGTGCCAGGGCGCCCCCAAGCTGGGCGCGGGCCTGTACACGGACCGCGAGGCCTTCGGCGAGCACCGCTGGTACCAGGTGGACGTGAAGCCCGGCCAGGAGCTGCGCGCCTCGGTGAGCATCGGTGTCGACCGCGCCGTCAACAACGACTACGGCGTGCTCCTGCGGGCCACGACCGTCCACGGCCGCGAGATCGTGCGCGGCTCGGAGGCGGGCGACGGCCGCACCGACGTGATCTCGACGGGCCTGCGCTACCCGAAGGCCGAGGCCGACGGGGACGAGGACGGGGCCGGGGGCAAGGCCGGTGACGGCGGGCCCGCCGCCGAGACCGTCTGCCTCCAGGTCAGCAACTCCTTCTCGGCGCCCGCTTCCGTCAAGACGACCCCGGGCATGCCGGTGGAGCTCACCATCGACGTGGTGGACGGCCCGGACGACACCGCGGACGCGGCCTCGTTCGGCCTCGGTCGCGGCTGGTGGCTGCTGGGCGTCCTGGTGCTGGCAGGTCTCGTCGCGGGCCTGGTGTGGGGCTGGCTCTCCCGCTGGCGTGTCTCGGTCTGGAGGACCAACTGATGCGTACCGTACGGATGGTGACCGCCGCGGTGCTGGCCGCCGGCGGTGTCCTGGCCGCGTCCGGCGCGGCCGCGGCCGAGACCCCCTCGGCGAGTGCGAGCCCGAGCGGGGCCGCCTCCGGCCCGACGGAGGCCGGAACGGCCTTCCGCACGGCCACGCCGGTCAAGCCGGGCCAGGTCGCCACGGCCGAAGCGTCCACGGGCGACTACCTGTACTGGGTGCTGCCGCTGGACTCCGGGCAGCGGGCCACGGTCCGGGCGACGGTGAAGCTGCCCGAGGCGTCGTCCCGCCACGCGGCGTCGACGTGGCGCCTCGACGTGTACGACGGCCTGCGGCGCCGGCAGCCGTGCACGTACGCCGCGCAGTCCGCGGCGGCGGCCAAGGAGGCCGCGACGGTCGAGCTGTCCTGCACGTTGCGCACGGTCCGCCCGGGCGCCGAGGCATGGGCCAACGACCCTCTGCCGGGTAGCTACTACGTGCGCCTGACCGCGGTGAACCTGGCCCAGGAGGACCTCGGCCGGAAGGTGCGGGCCGAGATGCGGGCCGATGTCAACGACACCGGGGGCGCGTTCGCCTCGGACGGTGCCGTGGCCGAGCCGCTGGTCCCGGGCGTCACGGCCCGGGCCGCGGCGGTCGAGGCCGCGAAGAAGGAGGGGAAGGAGCCGC
>NZ_JBHWJJ010000089.1:3069-34061 GCF_042732005.1 Streptomyces sp. NPDC059851
GGGGGTGTGGTTGCCGGTTATTAGGTGGGTAGGGCGCGGCCGGCCGCCGTCGGCGAGCCGGACGGCGGCTGGTCGAGCGGCCGCTGGTCCGACCGCTGGGTTTGGACCGCGGCGGGCGGCGTACTGGCCGCCCTGGCGGGGGTCTTCGGCCACTCCCTCACCCGCGGCCGGGGCCGCCCGCCGCAGGTCCCGCCCCGCGGCTGACCCCCGCACGTCCCGCCCCGCGCGGCGGCCACGGCACCACGCCGCGGACCGCCGCCCGGGGCGGCCGGCTTTCCCCCTACGCCGTGCCCGGCGCCGGGAGGGGATGGCCGTCGTCGTCGGTGGCGCCGGACTGGGTGGAGAAACGGGACAGGAAGACGTCGTAGAGGCCGTCACCGCGGCGGGTCATCGTGGCACCGTCCTGCCAGATGCCGTTCTCCTCCCACCACTGGCTGCCGTACGGGTCGCCCTGGTTCTGGTGGACGTTGTGCATGCCGAGCCCCGTGTCGAAGGGCTCGCCGAAGACGAGGACGGACCGGCCGGGCACGAGGATCGGCTCCAGCGCGGCGGATGCCTCCAGGTAGCTGCCCGCGGTCCACGGGCGGGCCGGGCTGATCCGCTCCCGGATCCGCTGGATCCAGGCCGGCGGGCGGGGCAGGAAGAGGCAGCCCGGGTGGTCGGCGAGGGCCGGGTGGCGCAGGTAGTCGATGGCTCCCGACCCGGACGAGCGGGCCAGGTCGTGGTAGCCGGGGGCCGGCGCGTCCACGGGCTCCAGCACCGAGGGGTGCAGGGTGAGCACCTTCCACTCGACGCCGACCGCGGACTTCTTGCTGTCCACGTCGACGGCGACCGCGTAGCGGCCGGCGGGCGCGTCGACCTCCAGGTTCACGTGGAACCAGCGGCCCTGGGCGTCGGGCCGGTCGCGGAAGTGGCGGTGCAGGGTCCCGGACAGCACGCCGTAGTTCTCGAAGGGCATGCCGCCAGTGAACCACTCGCCGGTGGCGACCGCGGACGGTGCGGCGTGTCGGCCACCCTGCCCGGGCCCTCCCGTCAGTGCCCGTCGCGGACGGCGACGATGCCGTTGAAGACCCCGACGTACGCGGTGCCGTCCGGCCCGAGGGTGATCGGGGCCCAGTTGTTGTCGTACAGCGGTCCCGTACCCGTCAGCTGCCGCCAGCGGCGCTCGCCGGTGCGGAAGTCCACCGCGGTCAGGTACCAGGCGTCGATGCCCCGGGCATGGGGCTCCTTCTCGTAGAAGTACAGCAGTCCGTTCCCGGTCGAGAGCTTCGGGACGACGGAGGGCGCGCGGACCGGGCTCTGCCACACGGTGTCGCAGCCGCTGCCGTCCGCGCGGACGTCGATCCGGGTGACTCCGCCGACGACGGACCGGCCCAGCAGCAGGCTGGTGGGGTCCTCGTAGCCGTAGTTGTTCTCGACGACGATGCTGTTGCCCCAGGTGATCAGGGAGTTGTCGGTGGTCGAGGCGCCGGATCCGAACACCGGGACCCGGCAGACGAGCCGGCGGTCGGCGGGCACGTCGGCACCGCGCCGGAACACGAGGACGTTCATGCGGTCGTCGGCGTTGTCGGTGATCGCGACGTAGCCGTCGCCGAAGAGGTCCGGGGTGGTGCCCGAGCCCTGGTTGACGGAGCCGGGTTTGGTGCCCGTGCCCCGGTCGTAGGTCTGGCGCCACTGCACCTCGGGGGTGCCGTCCGGGGCGGCACGGAAGCCGTACAGGGCGTGGTCGCTGACGATGGACACGCCGTCCTCGTCGACCGAGAAGGAGTTCTGGATCTCCTCGCCGTCGAGCCGGACGGAACGGATCGCGCCGGTCGCCGGGTCCACGGTGCCCACGCGGCCGTGTCGGGTGACCCACCAGATGCGGCCGTCCCAGTCGGGCATCACGGAGGTGACGGGATCGCAGTCGCCGCTGGGGCGGGGGGCGGTCCAGGCGGCGCAGTCGTGCGGGACGTGACCGGTGAGGTCCCAGTCGTCGTCGACGGTGAACTTCCAGCTGCCGTCCGCGTTCCGGGAGTGCGACAGGCGCAGGACGTGCTGGCGGGAGTCGGCCAGCACGGCCCGGTCCTGGTCGTCCAGGTAGAAGTACGCGCCGCCCGAGGTGTCCTTGAAGATCTTCGAGAAGTCGAGGGTGGTGATCGCCTCGACGGTGGAGGACCGCTGCGGCAGCCGGTGTTCGGCGAGGGTGGCGAGCGTACGGGGATCCAACAGCTTGACCCGGAAGCCGGAGAAGGTGCCGCACACGGTCACCAGCCGGCCGCCCGCGTCGAAGGTGGCGGTGGCGCACTCACCGCCGAGGGCGGCGATCCGTTCGCTGGTCACCTGCGGGTTCCTGCCGAGCGGGCCGGACCAGGGGGAGGTGGCGCTGCCGGCCGCGTCGGAGTGCATGCCGCTGCGGCCGTTGGGCGCGAGGTGGGGGTGTTGCGGCGGGGCCTGGCCGGGCAGCGGGGCGGCGGCCGCCGGGCTGCCCTGGTACCGGTCGACCAGCCGGTGGCCGGGGGCCTTGGGTATCGGCTCCGCCTGCGCGGGGGCGGCACCGTACAGGACGGTCATGGCGATCAGGGCCGGGACCGCGGCGCAGTTCAGCGCTCTTCGCACCATCCGGCTTCCCTCCGTTCTCCTCGGGCTCGTTGACCATGCGTTCGGTGTCGCGCCGCGGCCGACGCTAGAGCGCCCCGGGCGAGGAGTCCATGGAGGTGCCGGATGGTTCACGAAGGCGCAACGGTCGGTGACCGCGGGATTCACGGGTCGATGCCGGAGACGACCTGGGCGGTGGCCGCGAGGCCCTCGTGGATGGTCGTCGCCATGCTGCTGTTCGCGAGCTGGAAGCCGAGCAGCACGCAGACGAGGGCGTGCGAGAACTTGAGGCCCCCGCCGCGCATGAAGATCCATGCCAGGACGAGGAGCAGGACGGCAACGGACAGCGAAATCACCAGCAGTACCTCCTTGTGCGGCGCCATGGTGGCGCAGGAAGGGGTGCTCCCGGGCGAAACCCGTGTCCGCCGTACGGGTGTTGACCGTCCGTGACGGACGGTCAATGCTTGACGATCTCGTTCCAGCGGGTCGTACGGTCGCACCAGCGGTCGAGCAGGACGGGGTCGTGTCCGACGGCGAGGAGCCCGGCACCGGTCTCGGCCCGGTACTCCTCGACCACGCCGACCAGGGCCGCCGTGGTGGAGGCGTCGAGCATGGCGGTCATCTCGTCGCACACCAGCCAGCGCGGGCGCAGCACCAGCGCCCGGGCGACGCAGGCGCGTTGCAGCTGGCCGTCGCTGACCTCGTGGGGGCGCCGGTCCAGCAGGTCGGCGCCGAGGCCGACCCGGTCGGCCAGCGCGGCGACCGCTGAGGCGGCCTCGCGGCGCCGGCCGGTCGCCCGGAGGGGTTCGGCAACGAGGTCGCGCAGCTGCAGCCGGGGGTCGGCGGAGAGGCGGGGCTGCTGGAACACGACGCCGACGGAGGTGCGCAGGCTGCGCGGGGCCCGGTGGCGGAAGCCGGTGACGGTGTGGCCGTCGAGGGTGACGGTGCCGCGGTCGGGGCGGTGGAGCAGGGCGGCGACCCGGGCGAGGGTGGACTTGCCGCAGCCGCTCGGCCCGAGGAGCCCGAGGGATTCCCCGGGGTGCAGGGTGAGGCGGGCACCGCGGACCACGGGGTGGCGGCGGTCGTAGCCGGCGGTGATGTCGGTCAGCTCAAGCATGGTGGCAGGCGACCCCTTCGGTGAACCGGGGGCGTTCGGTGCGGCACAGGGTGTCCGTGCGGGGGCAGCGGGCGGCGAAGGCGCAGCCGGGCGGGAGGGCACCGAGCTCGGGCGGGGCGCCGGGGACGGGGGTGAAGGCCCGCTCGGGGAGGGCGTCGAGGAGGCCGCGGGCGTAGGGGTGGCGCGGGCCGGGGGTGCCGAAGAACGCGTCGGCGCCGGTGGTCTCCACGATCCGGCCGGCGTACATGACGGCGACGGTGTCCGCGATCCGCCGGGCCGCCGCGAGGTCGTGCGTGATCAGCAGGAGGGCGCGGCCGGCGTCGCGGGTGTGGGCGCGCAGTTCGTCCACGGTGCGGTGGACGAGGTCTCGGTCGAGGCCGGTGGTCGGCTCGTCGGCGAGGAGCAGCGGGGCGTCGCCGATCAGGGCGAGGGCCGTGGCGGCGCGCTGGGCGAGTCCACCGGAGAGCTCGTGGGGGTGGCGGTCGAGGTGCGTCTCGGGGAACGCGGCCCGGGCGGCGGCCCGTTCCGCGGCGGCGCGCAGCCGGTCACGGCGCTCGGCGCGGCCGGCGAAGCCGCGGCGGCGCGCGCCGCCGCGGGGCCCGGCCGGGGGTCCGGAAGCCGGGACTGCTGCCGGGTCGGCGAGGGCGCGGACGGTCTCCTCCAGGTGGGCGCGGACCGTGCGGACCGGGGTGAGGTGGGCGGCGGGGCTCTGCGGGACCAGTCCGATGCGGCGGCCCCGTACGGTGCGGGCGAGGACGGCCTCGTCGGCGGCGAGCAGGTCGAGCCCGTCGGGGAGCAGTGCGGATCCGGTGGTCTCGGCGTTGCCGGGGAGCAGTCCGAGCAGTGCGGAGGCCAGGACCGATTTGCCGCAGCCGCTCTCCCCCACCAGGGCCAGGCAGCTGCCGGGTGCCAGCCGGAACGAGACGTCGCTGACGGCGGCCACGTACTGCCCGCCGGGCATGCGGAAGCGGACGCCGAGGCCGCGCACGTCGAGCACGGGGGCGTCGGCGGGGACGGCTCCGGGGGCGGGAGCGTGGGCGGTCACATCAGCTCCGAGCGGCGGCGGGGGTGGAGGCGGTCGCGCCAGGCTCCGGCCAGCCCGGCGATCGCGAGGGTGGGCACGATCAGGAACAGGCCGGGGAACAGCGTGGGCCACCAGTGGCCGGCGAGCAGGGAACCGCGGCCCGCCTGCACCAGGCTGCCGAGGCTGGCCAGGTGCGCGGGCAGGCCGAGGCCGAGGAAGGACAGCGCGGACTCGTGCCAGATGGCGTGCGGCACCATGAGCACGGCGGCCAGCCCGGCCTGGGGGAGCACGCCCGGCAGCAGGTGGCGGACCGCGACCCGCCAGCGGGAGGCGCCGCCGGAGACGGCGGCGTCCAGATACGGCCGGGATTTCAGCGAGAGCACCTCGGCGCGCACGATCCGGGCGGTGGACAGCCAGTGGGTGAGCGCCACGGACACCACCACCGGCCACACCCCGGGACGGAAGAGGGCCACGACGAAGATGCCGAGCAGCAGGTGCGGGACGGAGGCGAAGCCGTCCACGACCCGCATGAGCAGCCGGTCGGTCCAGCCGCCCAGGGCGCCGGCGGCGGCTCCGACGGCGGTGCCGATGACGGTGGCGGCGAGCGCGGCGACCAGTCCGACGAGGAGCGAGACGCGCAGCCCGTGGACGCAGCGCAGCAGCAGGTCGCGGCCTACGTCGTCGGTGCCGAAGGGGTGGGCGGGGGTGGGCGGCAGGAGCTTCGCGGACAGGTCCACGGCTTGTTGGTCGAACGGCACCAGCAGCGGGACGAGCAGCGCGGCGAGGACGGTGGCGGCCACCAGCGCGGCGCAAACGGCCGGCGACACGCGGGCGGGGCGCGGACCCGACGGGCGGCGACGGCCTCGACGGCCGCGCGGGCCCCCGCCGGCCGGCCGCCAGACCGCGGCAGTCCCCGCGGTAGCGGTCCCGGCAGTGGTCGGTGCTACGGGTTGCAGGTCAGCCATCGAAGCCCACCCTCGGGTCGGCGAGTCCGTACAGCAGGTCGGAGAGCAGGTTGCCGACGAGCACGGCGGCGGTGGCGAGCACGGTGAGCGCCGCGAGCAGCGGGAAGTCCACCGAGGTGGCCGCCTGCACGGTGGCGGCGGCGATGCCCGGCCAGCTGAACACTGTCTCCACCAGCAGCGCTCCGGTGATCAGCTCCGGTACGCGCGAGCCGATCAGGGTCAGCACCGGCAGCATTCCGGCGCGCAGCCCGTGCGCCAGCAGGACCCGCCGCTCGCTCAGCCCCCGCGCCCGGGCCCCGCGTACGGGGTCCTCGGCGAGTGCGTCGGCCACGCCCTGGCGGACGTACAGGAAGAACCAGGGGAGCTGGGACAGGCCGAGGACGAGCGCGGGCAGGACCAGGTGGCGGGCGACTTGTCCGGCGGTGACGACCTCGCTGTCGGCGTCGGTCAGGCCGCCGGAGGGAAGGGCGCCCAGGTGTACGGAGAACAGCCAGACGGCGAGCAGTCCGAGCCAGAACGCCGGGGCCGCCTCAAGGGTGTAGGCGAGGGCGGAGACCGCCCGGTCGAGCGGGCCGCGCGGTCGGCGGGCGGCGAGGACGCCGAGGACGGTTCCGGCCAGGACGGCCGCCGCGAAGGCCGTGGCGGCGAGCAGGGCCGACCAGCCGACGCGTTCGGCGATCACGTCGGCGACGGGCTGGCGCAGGGTCGCGGAGGTGCCGAGGTCGCCGGTGAGCGCCGAGCCGAGCCACTCCCACCAGCGGTGGACGAGCGGCTGGTCGACGCCCAGGTTGGCGCGGAGCTGGTCGAGTTCGGCCCGGGTGGCGGTGAGGCCGGCGGTGCCGGCGTAGGCCTTGACGGGGTCGAACGGGGACAGTGCGGCGACGGCGAAGACCGCGAACGTGACGGCGAGCAGGACGGGGGCGGCGAGCAGGAGCCGCCGCCCCGCCATGCGTGCCATCGGCGCCCAGGGGAGGCGGCCGGAGCGGGGGGTCACTTCTGCTTGGGCTTCCAGTGCTCGACGTTCCACCACGGTCCGGCGCCGAGGCCGTGGTCGTGCGGCTCGACCTGGGTGCTCAGGTCCTCCCACCGGTCGGCCACGACGTACAGGTGGTCGATGTGGGTGAGGAAGACGTAGCCCGGGTCGTTCACGAGCTCGCGCTGGACGGTGTCGTACGCCGCCTTGCGGGCGGCCGGGTCGGCGCTCCTGCGGGCGTCGTCGAGGGCGCGGTCGACGGCCGGGTTCGCGTACCGGGCCATGTTGTTGAAGCCGTCGCCGGCGAGGGAGGAGTGCAGGAGGGGGTACTGGTCGAAGTCGGGGTCGGCCGGGGAGCCGCCGCCGGCGAGGACGGCGTCCGTCTTCATCCGCGGTTCGATGACCTCCCAGGTCCCGGCCTCGGCTTTGACCTCGATGCCGGCCTTCTTGGCGTCGGAGGCGAAGGCGAGCGCGTGGTCCTGGCGGATCTTGTCGCCGGAGGTGTACCAGAGGGGGAAGGAGGCGCGGACCCCGTCCTTGCGGCGGATGCCGTCGTCGCCCGGCTTCCAGCCTGCGTCATCGAGGATCTTCTTCGCCCCGTCGAGGTCGTACGTGCGCTCGGTGCCGGCGGTGAACCAGGGGCTGTCGGTGGGGACGGGCCCGTAGGCGGGCTTTCCGGCGCCCTCCAGCAGCTTGTCGACCATGGCCGTGCGGTTCACGGCGGCGTCCAGGGCCCGGCGGACCGCCGGGTCGCCGGTGACGGGGTGGGCGGTGGGCAGGGTGACGCTGCGGTGGTCGAAGGACTTGGCGGTGTGGATCCTGCGGGCCTTGTCCCCGGCGAAGCCCTTGGCGAGGTTGGGCGGCAGGACCGCCGCGTCGAGTTCGCCGGAGCGGAGCCGGGTGGCGCGGACGTCATCGTCCTTGATCACGGCCATGGTGAGCTTCTTCACCGCCGGCTCCCCGCCCCAGTAGGAGGGGTTGGCCCTGAACGTGAGCTTCTCGCCCTTGGACCAGCCGGTGAGCAGGTAGGGGCCGGTACCGATCGGGCGGGTGGTGAAATCGCCGCTGTTGACGTCCTGGCGGCCGGCGACGTGCTCGGGGGCGATGGGCAGGACGGTGCGCTCGGCGAACGGCGCGTAGGGGTACTTCAGCGTGAAGACGACGGTGTCGTCGCCCTGCTGTGCCACGTCCGCGATCGCGTCGAGCTCGGTCCGGGAGGCGTTGTTCGTCTTCGGGTCGAGGATCGTGCGGTAGGTGAAGACGACGTCCTTGGCGGTGAAGGGCGTGCCGTCGCTGAACTTCACGCCCGGGCGGAGCCGGTAGGTGTAGGTGAGCCCGTCCGCGGAGACCTCCGGGAGGGACCGGGCCAGGGCGGGCTGGAGCTTCATGGCGGCGTCGTGGGTGAGCAGCCCGTCGAAGACCTTGGAGTTGCCGTCCTTGCCGTAGCCGAGGAGGGGGCTGAGGGTCTCGGGTTCGTTGGCGATGCCGAGGACGGCAGAGTCGCCGCCGGGTCCGGTCGCCGTCCCCCCGGAGGGGTTGGAGCAGGCGGTCGCCCCTGCGATGAGTGCGGCGGCCAGCGTCGCCGCGGCCGCTCCCCGTGCTCCCCGTGCTGTCCGGGCCGTCATGCTGTGCACTTCCCTGGTGTTGCCGTTTGCCTGGTGTTGCTGGCTTTGAGCAGCTCAAGACCAGCTGCTATTGCAAAGCGATCGCAATAATGCCAGAGGTGATCAGAGGACGACGAACCGGGCAAGCCGGCACCCCGCGGGACCGCCCACCGCAAGGGTCTTGCCCCGACGCCCGCCCCCGTGCCATACATGTCTAGACCTTTACGAGGACCACGAGGAAGCCCGAGTCGAGGAAGGCCCCGTGCGAAGCCCCGTTCCCCTGCCCGCCCTCGGCCTGGCCGCCGTCTGCGCCGCTGCCGGGCTCACCGCCTGCGCCTCCGCCGACACCACGGCCCCGGCCGCCCCCTCCGGGATCACCGCGCAGGCCGGTAGCGCCACCTCCGTGCACGTCATGTGGCAGGCGGCCCCCGCGACCGAAGGGGTCACGAACTACCAGGTCTTCGACGCCGGCCGGCTGGTGCGCGAACTCCCGGCGGGCAGGACCATGGTGGACATCACGGGCCTCACCCCGCAGACCGCGTACGCCTTCACGGTCCGGGCCCGGGACGCCTCCGGGAACACCTCCGCCCCCAGCGCCGAGGCCGCCGCCACCACCCCCGCCGCCCGGGCCGAGGACCGCGAGCCCCCCACCGCCCCCGCCCGCACCACGGCCCGCGCCGACGGGCCCCGTTCGGCCGTCGTGTCCTGGTCCGCCGCCTCCGACGACACGGGGGTGACGGCGTACGACGTCTACCAGGGCGGCGTCCGGATCCACACCGCAGGACCGGGCGAGACCTCCACCACCCTCACCGATCTCCAGCCGGACACGGCCTACACCTTCACCGTCCGGGCGCGCGACGGCGCGGACAACTCCTCCCCCGACGGCCCGGCGGCGGAGGTCACCACCGCGTCCGCGCCCGGCCGGGGCCCCGGAACCGAACCCGCGGACTTCACCGCCACCGCCTCCCCCGGTGGCGTCACCCTCACCTGGACCGCCCCCGACACGGGCCGGCCGACCACGGAGTACGAGCTCCACGTCAACGGCAGGCCCGTCACCGTCATCCAATTCGGTGCCGGTGCCGTGGCGGGCGGCCGCACGGAGCACCGGCTCACCGTGGCCGAACCGCCAGGCACTACCTGGGAGCTGAAGCTGCGCGCCCGCCTGCCGGACGGCCGTTGGGGGGCGTTCTCGGCGCAGCGGCGCATCGTACTGACCGGGTGAGGACGGGAGAGCACCCGTACCGGTGACGTGACAGCGATACGGACGGAACGGCGCGTCGGGTAAGGAAGATCACGCACAATACATCCGTGTTCGGAGAGTACTCGTTCAACAACAGACGGGCGGATTCCGCGGACGGCGACCCCGATCCAGCGGGAAACCACGCACCGGGCGGACTGCCGCCGGAACCGGCCGGCTTCATCGGTCGGGAGGACGAACTCGCCGAGCTCCACTGCCTCTTGCGCACACAGCGGCTGATCACCCTCACCGGCGTGGGTGGCGTCGGCAAGTCCCGCCTCGCCCTCCGCGCCGTCGCCGACGCCGAACAGGCGCGGCCCGACGGGGTGTGGTGGGTGGACCTCTCGCCGCTGCGCGACCCCTCCTTGCTCACCATGACCGTCGCCCACGCGGTCGGACTGGCCGACCACTCGCCGCGCCCGCTCGACGAGGAACTGTGCGCGTGGATGGCCGACCGGGAGCTCCTCCTCGTCCTCGACACCTGCGAGCACATGGTGGGCGAGTGCCGCCACCTCGTCGGCGAACTCCTGCAGTCCGCACCGGGACTGACGGTCCTGGTCACCTCACGGGAGCCCCTCGGCAGCCCCTGCGAGCAGCTCGTGGAGATCTGCCCGCTGCCGTGCGAGGGTCCCGACAGCGATGCCCTCGCCCTGTTCCGTGCCGCCGCCCTGTCCGCGACCCCGAAGGCCGTGGCGGCATTCGACGACCCCGAGCGGGCCGCCCTCGCCGCCCAGGTGTGCCGGCGCCTCGACGGGATCCCCCTCGCCCTGGAACTGGCCGGGGCGCGGCTGCGGGTGTGGACGCTGGAGCAGATGGTGCAGCGCCTCGGCGCGCGGTTCGACGTCCTGTCCGACGACCGGGCGGCCACTCTGATGCCCCGCCACCGCACGATGCGCACCGCGATCGGCTGGAGCCACGAGCTGTGCGAGCCGGTGGAGCGGCTGCTGTGGGCCCGGCTGTCCGTCTTCACCGGCGACTTCGACGTGGCCGCCGCCAGGACGGTGTGCTCGGGAGGCCCGCTGTCGGCGGCCCGCGTGGAACGGGTGCTGGCCGGGCTGGTGGCCAAGTCCGTGGTCCGGCGGACGCAGGAGCGTGGCGCGGGAGCCCGCTACCGGATGCTGGACACGATCCGCGAGTACGGGCACGACTGGCTGGCCGAGCTCGGCGAGGTGCGGGTGGTCGCCGACCGGCACGCCCACTGGTACGCGGCCCTGAGCCGGGCCGCGGACCGCGGCTGGATGGGCCCGCGCCAGGTGGACTGGTACCGCAGGATGACCGCCGAGCACCCGCAGCTGCGGACGGCTCTGGAACACCTGCTCGGCACCGACCCGGCGGCCGCCCTGGAAACGGCTGGAGCCCTGTGGTTCTTCTGGTTCTCCTGCGGGCACGTGCACGAGGGCCGTGGCTTTCTGGAGCGGGCCCTACGGGCCGCCCCGCAGCAGGCGGACGGGTACGCCCAGGGGGTGTGGGCGCTCGGGCTGACCGCCGTGCTCCAGGGGGACATGGACAGCGCCCGCAAGCTCGGCGAGGAGTGCGCCCGGGTCGCGGACCGGCTCGCGGACCGGGAGGCGCGATTGCGGGCCACCCACCTGCTCGCGGTGTCCCTGATGCTGCCGGGGGACCCGTTGCGGGCGCTGGAACTGGTGGGCCCCCGGGCACGGGCCCGGCTCGGGGGGCGGGAGGACAGCCCGGGCCTGCTGATGTGCCGGCTCGTGTCCTGTTACGCCCTGTGCGACCTCCAGCGGTTCGAGGAGGCGGCCGAGGAGGCCCGGGGGCTGCGCGAGGCGTGCGCGGACCTGGACGAGCGGTGGCTGCGGGCGTACGCGGACTACGTGCTGGCCGTCGCGGCCCTCGGGCTGGGCCATCACGAGGAGGCGTCCCGGCACGTGCGGGCCATGCTGTCGGGGAAGCGGCTGCTCGGCGACCGCATCGGGATCGCGCTCGGCCTGGACCTGCTCGCGGCGGCGGTCGCGGCGCTGGGCGACGGAGAGCTGGCGGCCCGGCTGCTGGGCACGGGTCACGCGTGGTGGCGCACGGTGGGGCGGCCCCAGCTGGGCTCACCCTCGTTGACGGCCCTGCGGGAGCAGGGCGAGCGGCAGGCCCGTGCGGCGATCGGCGACGCGGCCTTCGAGATTGCCTTCCGGGGCGGGGCGGCGGCACCCACCGGCTGACCGGCAGCCGGCGGGCCGCGGACGTCCCGGGCTGCTGCGGTCGTGGCCTCCCGTCAGTACGGGAGGGTTCTGCCCGACGGTGTGCGCAGGTCCAGGTCTCGGGGTGCGGGTTTGGGGACGGGCTTGCGGATCAGCTGTTGGCGCATGCGGCCTCCTCGCTCAGACCAGGGCCGGGCGGCGGGGTTCCACCACGCGGCCGTCGGGGAGCAGTTCGCCGGTGTCGTCGAAGACCAACAGGCCGTTGCAGAGCAGGCTCCAGCCCTGTTCGGGGTGGGAGGCCACAATGCGGGCGGCGTCGTGGTCCGGACTGTCGGCGGACGGGCAGGGGGGCTGGTGGGAGCACATGGCGCACCTCCTCGCTGTGTGGTGCGGGAGGGCCGGTGGTCACCCGGTCGATTCCGCGATCCACGGTGGCCGTGAGTATTGCTGATCGCCACCCTCGGACGGAACCCATATCGGCGGTCCAGTTCAGGGTGTGTATGCCCGGTTACCATGCGCTCATGCCCGGTATCCGGATCGTTCACCGTACGTGTCTGCCGGCGGCGGAGGCCTGGCAGCGGCTCACGGACTGGGAACGGCACGGCGCACAGGTCCCGCTCACCCGGACGATCATGGAGACGGCGCCGCCGACGCACGTCGGGACCCGCTTCACGGCCCGGACGGGAGTGGGCAGGATCACGTTCGACGACCCGATGGAGGTCGTGGTCTGGCAGCCTCCGGCCGGGGCGGCCGCGGGACGGGCCCGGTTGGTCAAGCGCGGGCGCGTGGTCCTGGGCTGGGCGCAGATCGAGGTCCGCCCGCTCACCGGGGGCGGGGCGGAGGTCCGCTGGGTGGAGGAGCTGCGGGTGCGCGGGCTGGGCCGCGCGTTCGACCCGTTGGTCGCGGTGGCGGGCCGGCTGCTGTTCGGGCGGGCGCTGGAGCGTCTGCTGCGTACATGACGTTCCGGGCTAGGGTTCCGTGATCACCGACCCGGCGTCACCGCCAGACCGAGGAGAAACCCGTGGCCACTCCGCCCCCGCAGCACGGCGCGGGCCCGTACCCCCCGTACAGCCCGCAGCAGGGCTCGCCCTTCGGCCCGCCCGGCGCGCCCGGCCCGCACGTCCCGGGCCCCGGCGCCGGCCCGTACGCGGTGCCGCAGCAGCCGGGCCCGTACGCCGTTCCGCAGCCGCAGGTAGGCCCGTACGGACCGGACCCGGGCCAGCCGCCGGGGTACGACTGTCGGATCTGCGGGGCGGTGCCCGCCGCCCCGGGCACGGTGCGCGGACACCAGGGGATGCTCGTCCTGATGCGGTTCCTGCGGACGGAGGGCCCGCTCTGCCGCGACTGCGGGATCGCCACCTACCGCCGGATGCAGTCCGACACCCTGTGGCAGGGCTGGTGGGGCCCGCTGTCGCTGTTCATCACGCCCGTCACGCTGCTGATGAACCTCGGCCCCCGGGCGGCCTACTACCGGCTGGCTCCCCCGGCGGGGGCCATCCTGCGGCCGCTCGACCCGGGAAAGCCGCTGTGGCGGCGGCCGCCGGCGCTGCTCCTGATCGCCGCGGCCGTACTGGTCTCCTTCGCGCTGCCGACCCTGGTGGTGCTCGGCATCCTGGCCGGGGACGGGGACGACAAGCCGGCGCCGCTGATCGTCGGCAGCTGCGTCCGCAACGAGGGGGACCTGAAGAACCAGAAGCTGCTGGTCACGGACTGCGGCTCGGCCAATGCCGAGTACCGCGTCAGCAAGCAGCCCACGGACGCGGACTGGTGCGGCCCGCGGGACTTCCTCGCCAAGCCTGAGTACAGCGCCGACGGCACCAAGCTGCACTGCTTGACGCCGCTGCGCGGGTAGCGAGCAGGACGCCGCTGCGCGGGTAGCGAGCAGGACGCCGCTGCCCCGGGCGGCGGGCGCCGGGGGCACCGCGGGTCCGCCGCCGCGCTATCGGATGGGCATCCCGGAGAGGGTGCGGGCGATCACCAGCCGCTGGATCTCGCTCGTCCCTTCGAAGATCGTGTAGATGGCCGCGTCCCGGTGCATGCGCTCCACGGGGTACTCGCGGGTGAAGCCGTTGCCGCCGAGGATCTGGACGGCCTGCGCGGTGACCTTCTTGGCCACCTCGCTGGCGAACAGCTTCGACATCGAGCCCTCCGCCGAGGTGAACGGCTTGCCCGCGACGGCCATCCAGGAGGCGCGCCACACGAGCAGCCGGGCCGCGTCGATCTGGGTGCGCATGTCGGCGAGCTGGAAGGCCACGCCCTGGTTGTCGATGATCGGGCGGCCGAACTGGGTCCGGGTCCGCGCGTAGTCGAGGGCCACCTCGTACGCGGCGCGGGCCGTCCCGACCGCCATCGCACCGACCGCGGGCCGGGAGGCCTCGAAGGTGGCCATGGCGGCGTTCTTCACCCTCTCGCCGCCCCCCGCCTTCGCCTTCTCCCGGGCCCGGGCGAGCCGTTCGTCCAGCTTCTCCTTGCCGCCGAGCAGGCAGGACCCGGGGATCCGCACGTCCTCCAGCACCACCTCGGCGGTGTGCGAGGCGCGGATGCCGTGCTTCTTGAACTTCTGGCCCTGGGCGAGGCCGGGGGTGTTCGGCGGGACGATGAAGGAGGCGTGGCCCTTGGTGCCGAGCTCCGGATCGACGACGGCGACGACGATGTGGACGTTCGCGATGCCGCCGTTGGTCGCCCAGGTCTTGGTGCCGTTGAGGACCCATTCGTCCTTGGCCCGGTCGTACACGGCCCGGGTGCGCATGGAGCCGACGTCGGAGCCGGCGTCCGGCTCGGAGGAGCAGAAGGCGGCGACCTTCACGTCGTCCGGGGTGCCGTACATCTGCGGGATCCAGGTGCCGATCTGCTCCTCTGTGCCGTTGGCGAGGACGCCGATGGCGGCGAGCCCGGTGCCGACGATCGACAGTGCGATGCCCGCGTCCCCCCAGAACAGTTCCTCCATCGCCACGGGGACGCCGAGGCCGGTCGGGTCGAAGTACTGCTGGGCGTAGAAGTCGAGGGAGTAGATGCCGACCTTGGCAGCCTCCTGGATGACGGGCCAGGGAGTCTCCTCACGCTCGTCCCATTCCGCGGCCGCGGGCCGGATGACGTCGGCGGCGAAGCCGTGGATCCAGTCCCGCACCTGCTTCTGGTCGTCGTTGAGCTCCATGGTGAACTCCGCCACGTCCCCTCCAACTGTGCATCCCCCAGTGCGTTACTGGCGGTAACCTCGATGGTGGCGACAGTCTGTTACCGGCGAGTAGCGACTGTCAAGCACGACGGCCCGCGGCGCGGCCGATTCGGTGGCCGAGGTGCGCGGGGTGTTACGTTGCGTGGGCGTCAGGCACCATCGCAAGGGCGGGGAGAGAACACGTCATGGAGACCACGCAGCAACAGGCCGGCGAACCGGGTACGGCCGAGCGCCGTCGGCGGGAGCTGCTCGAAGCGGCCGACCGGGTCGTCCTCAGGGACGGGCCCAAGGCATCCATGAACGCCATCGCCGCGGAGGCCGGCATCACCAAGCCGATCCTCTACCGGCACTTCGGCGACAAGGCCGGCCTCTACCAGGCCCTGGCCGTCCGGCACACCGACGCCCTGCTCGACTCGCTGCGGGCCGCGCTCGACGCGCCCGCCGAGCGCCGCAGCCGGGTCGAGTCCACCCTCGACACCTACCTGGCGGCCATCGAGGCCCGCCCGCAGGTCTACCGGTTCCTGATGCACCCCACCGAGGACTCGCACAGCGTCGAGCACGGCTTCGACGTCGGCCGGCACTCGGCCCCGCTGCTGCGGCGGCTCGGCGAGGAGCTGGCCGAGGTGATCAGCGAGCGCGTGGACCTCGGGCCCGACGGGGACCGCCTGGCCCGTATCTGGGGGCACGGGATCGTCGGCATGATGCACGCGGCCGGGGACTGGTGGCTGGGCGAACGCCCCTGCGGCCGCGCCGAGTTGGTGTCCGGCCTGACCGACCTGCTGTGGGGCCGGCTGGCCACGGCGGGCGACCGGGCCGACGGGCCCGGCTTCTAGCCGCTGCGGCCGCGCGGGCGGCGCCCGCCCACCCGAGCCCCGGCAGCCGGCCGGGACGGCTCAGACGGCCGGGACGGCTCAGACGTCCAGGACGTGCGCGCCCCGCGCACCCCAGGGCGTCCTGCGGATCGCGCGGCGCAGCCGCCGGGCCCGCAGCCCGGTGACCCGCTCCGCGTAGACCGTGCCGTCGAGGTGGTCGCACTCGTGCTGCAGGCAGCGGGCGAAGAACCCGCTGCCGGTGATCCGCACCGGTGTGCCGTCCGAGGTGACGCCCTCGACCACCGCGCGGTCGAACCGGGCCGTGCCCGCCTCCAGGCCGGGCAGTGACAGGCAGCCCTCCGGACCGAGGAACTCGTCCCCGTCGGCCTCCGCGAGGCGCGGGTTGACGATGTGGCCGACGTGCCGGACGTCCTCGTCGTCGGGGCAGTCGTAGACGAAGACCCGTTGCCCGACCCCGATCTGGTTCGCGGCGAGGCCGACGCCCTGGGCCGCGTACATCGTGGCGAACATGTCCTCGATCAGTCGGTCGAGGGCCGGGCCGAACTCGGTGACCTCCGCGCAGGCCGAATGGAGCACCGGCTCGCCCAGGAGGCTCATGGTGCGGACGGTGCCGGTGGTCCCGGGGATGACGCGCTGTCGCATGGCCGTAAGGGTACGACGGGCGAATATATGAGGAGATCCGCGGCGACCTGGGGCGCCGCGGTCAGGGCCCCGGCCGGCACTGGATAGGCTGGGGCCGGTCGACGCAAGGAGGACAAGGGACGATGGCAGGCAACACAGAGCCGCTTTCGCCGCGGGCCAAACTGGCCGTGACGGCAGGCAGGGCCGCGGCGGCGGTGTCGCGGGCCGCGGGACGCGGAAGCGGATCGGTGATCGGCGGCAAGGTCGCACTCAAACTCGACCCCGATCTCCTCGGAGCGCTCGCGCAGCATCTCGACGTCGTCCTCGTCTCCGCCACCAACGGAAAGACCACGACGACCCGACTGATCGCCGAGGCCCTGCGGGCCAGCGGCCCGGTGGTCTCCAACGCCCTCGGCGCGAACATGCCGGCGGGCATCACCTCCGCCCTCGCGGGCGGGTCGGACGCCAAGTACGGCGTCATCGAGGTCGACGAGAAGTACCTGGCCGGAGTGGCCCGGGACGTCACCCCGAAGGTGATCGCCCTGCTGAACCTCTCCCGCGACCAGCTGGACCGGGCCGCCGAGACCCGCATGCTCGCGGAGAAGTGGCGCGAGGGCCTCACGGGCTCGAAGGCGGTCATCGTCGCGAACTGCGACGACCCGCTGATCGTGTGGTCGGCCTCGTCCTCGCAGAACGTGGTCTGGGTCGCCGCCGGTCAGGAGTGGAAGGACGACGCCTGGTCGTGCCCCTCCTGCGGCGGCGTGATGCAGCGCCCCGGCGACGACTGGTTCTGCGGCGAGTGCGGTTTCCGCCGCCCCACCCCGACCTGGGTGCTCTCCGGAGACCACGTGCTGGACCCGCACGGCTCGGCCTGGCCGATCCACCTCCAGCTGCCCGGCCGCGCCAACAAGGCGAACGCGGCCACCTCGGCCGCCGTGGCCGCCGTCTTCGGCGTGCCGCCGCAGGTGGCGCTGGAGCGGATGTACCAGGTGCAGGCCGTCGCCGGGCGCTACGACGTGGTCTCCTTCCAGGGCCGTGAGCTGCGGCTGCTGCTCGCGAAGAACCCGGCGGGCTGGCTCGAAACGTTTTCGCTGATCGACCAGCCTCCGGCCCCGGTGATCCTGTCGGTGAACGCGCGCGGGGCCGACGGCACCGACACCTCCTGGCTGTGGGACGTCGACTACCCGCGCCTCGCCGGCCACCCGATCTTCGTGATCGGCGACCGCAGGCTGGACCTGGCGGTCCGGCTGGAGGTCGCTGGCCTGGACTTCCGGGTCTGCGAGACCCTCGACGAGGCCGTGCAGCTGGCGCCGCCCGGGCAGATCGAGCTGATCGCCAACTACACCGCCTTCCAGGACGTCCGCCGCCGGGTCGGCAACTAGCACCGGGATCGGAACCGCAGAGGACATGAGCATGAGCGACAACAGCCTGCGTCTGGTGTGGGTCTACCCGGACCTGCTCAGCACGTACGGAGACCAGGGCAACGTTCTCGTCGTGGAGCGGCGGGCCCGCCAGCGCGGCCTGGACGTGCAGCGCGTGGACGTGCGCAGCGACCAGCCCATCCCCACTTCCGGCGACATCTACCTGATCGGCGGCGGTGAGGACCGCCCGCAGCGCCTGGCCGCGGAGCGCCTCCTGCGCGACGGCGGTCTGGAGCGGGCCGTCTCGAACGGGGCGATCGTCTTCTCCGTCTGCGCCGGGTACCAGATCCTGGGCAACGAGTTCGTCAACGACATGGGCGAGCGCCAGCAGGGCCTCGGTCTGCTGGACGTCGTCACCGTGCGCGGCGAGGGCGAGCGGTGCGTCGGCGACGTGCTCGCGGACATCGACCCGCAACTGGGCCTGCCCCAGCTGACCGGGTTCGAGAACCACCAGGGCGTCACGCACCTCGGCCCGACGGCCAAGCCGTTCGCCCGAACCCGGCTGGGACGCGGCAACGGCACCGGCGACGGCACCGAGGGCGCGTACAACGACACGGTGTTCGGCACGTACATGCACGGCCCCGTCATGGCCCGCAACCCGCTGATCGCGGACCTGCTGCTGAAGCTGGCCCTCGACGTCAACGCGCTGCCGCCCACCGACGACCGGTGGTACGACGCGCTGCGCGCGGAGCGCATCGCGGCGGCCACGCAGCCCGCGTAGCCCTCTTTCGGCCCGCGCAACCTGCGTGCAAGCCCGTGTTCGGCCCGGATTCCCCCGGAGGGGTCCGGGCCGACGTGCGTTCGTACGACGATCATGACCAGCATGCGGAGGATGGTTCAGCGGGGTGCCGATCCGCTAGTAGGGTGACGGGTAGTTCCAACCGGACGACGTGGTCCGGTCGTCGGCCCACGTTGCAAAGGTTTATGCCATGCGCATCGGCGTGCTCACCTCCGGCGGCGACTGCCCCGGCCTCAATGCCGTCATCCGTTCCGTCGTCCACCGCGCCGTCGTCGACCACGGCGACGAGGTGATCGGCTTCCACGACGGTTGGAAGGGCCTGCTGGAGGGCGACCACCGCAAGCTCGACCTCGACTCGGTCGCGGGCATCCTGGCCCGCGGCGGCACCGTCCTCGGCTCCTCCCGCGTCCAGCCCGCCCACCTGCGCGACGGCGTGGAGCGGGCCCGCGGGCACGTGGCCGACCTCGGGCTCGACGCGATCATCCCGATCGGCGGCGAGGGCACCCTGAAGGCCGCGAACCTGCTGTCGCAGGCCGGGCTGCCGATCGTCGGCGTCCCGAAGACCATCGACAACGACATCGCCTCGACCGACGTCACGTTCGGCTTCGACACGGCCGTCGGCGTCGCCACCGAGGCCCTGGACCGGCTGAAGACCACCGCCGAGTCCCACCAGCGCGTGATGGTCGTCGAGGTCATGGGCCGCCACACCGGCTGGATCGCCCTGCACTCGGGCATGGCCGCCGGCGCCCACGCGATCGTCGTTCCGGAGCGCCCCTTCGACATCGACGAGCTGACGGGGATCGTCGGCGAGCGGTTCTCCGCGGGCAAGCGGTTCGCGATCGTCGTGGTCGCCGAGGGCGCCAAGCCGCGCCCCGGCAGCATGGAGTTCACCGAGGGCGGCACCGACCAGTACGGCCACGAGCGCTTCGCCGGCATCGGCAACATCCTCGCCGTCGAGCTGGAGCGGCGCCTGGGCAAGGAGGCCCGCCCGGTCATCCTGGGTCACGTCCAGCGCGGCGGCACCCCGACCGCGTACGACCGGGTCCTCGCCACCCGCTTCGGCTGGCACGCGGTGGAGGCGGCGCACCGCGGCGAGTTCGGGATGCTGACCGCCCTGCGCGGCACCGACATCGTGATGGTGCCGCTCGCCGAGGCCACGTCCACCCTCAAGACGGTGCCCGCGCAGCGGTACGACGAGGCGCAGACCGTTCTGTGACCTTTTCCCCTCTTGTGGAACCGCCCCCGGACGCAGTCGCGTCCGGGGGCGGCACTACTGTGGTGGGGCACCAGGGGTCAAGAGGAGTGGACAGATGGATCACAGCGGTCACGGCACGGACATGCACACCATGGACTTGCCGCCGTTCACCCTCGGACGTGCCCTGGAGTTCTCGTTCGACGCCTTCTTCTTGATCGGCTCGCTGGTCGGCCTCGGCCTCTACCTGTGGGGAGTGGCGCGGCTGCGCAAGCGCGGGGACGCCTGGCCGGTGGGCCGGATCGTGGCCTTCACCACCGGCGTGCTGAGCGTGGCCCTGGTGATGTGCACCAAGCTGAACGACTACGGCATGGTCATGTTCAGCGTGCACATGGTCCAGCACATGGTGATCAGCATGCTCTCCCCCATCCTCCTGCTGCTGGGCGCACCGGTGACGCTCGCGCTGCGCGCGCTGCCGCCGGCAGGGCGCGGCCGCAAGGGGCCCCGGGAGCTGCTGCTGATGCTGCTGCACAGCCGCTACATGCGGGTGATCACCCACCCCGCGTTCACCATTCCCATGTTCATCGCCAGCCTGTACGCCCTGTACTTCACCCCGCTCTTCGACTTCCTCATGGAGAGCAAGCCCGGGCACATCGGGATGATGGTGCACTTCCTGGCCGTCGGGTTGGTCTTCTTCTGGCCGATCATGGGCGTGGACCCGGGCCCGCACCGCCCCGGCTACGTGATGCGGATGCTGGAGCTCTTCGCCGGAATGCCGTTCCACGCCTTCTTCGGCATCGCGCTGATGATGGCGAGCGAGCCGATGATCGGCACGTACCGGAACCCGCCGGCTTCGCTGGGCATCGATCCGCTGCTCGACCAGCAGTGGGGCGGCGGCATCGCGTGGGCCTTCAGCGAGATCCCCTCGGTGCTGGTGCTGATCGCGCTGATGTACCAGTGGTACCACTCCGAGCAGCGGGCGGCGAAGCGCGCCGACCGGGCCGCGGACCGGGACGGTGACCGGGACCTGGAGGCGTACAACGCCTATCTCGCCTCGCTGCGCACGCGTGGCCAGTAGCGCGCGACCCGCTTTCGGGGCCACCATGGGGCATGACCGGTTCCGTTAAGGCGATGGCCGTCATGACCTTCGCAGCCCTGGTGGCCGTCGCGACGTACTCCGTGGCCCTCGGCAGCAACGGCTGGCTGTGGTTCGGCTGGGTCGTGCTGGGCGTCCTCACGGCCGGGATGGCCGCCGCCGGCAACAACTGACCGGCCCGGTGCCCGCCCGCCCCGTCGTGTGCGCCCGCCCGCGGCGGTCCCCGGGTACCCGTACGCACGCTCCGGGAGGAGCCCGGCGTGTCCGGCGGCGTCCGCGCCGCGCGCAACCGCTCCGGCCCCGCAACGGCCGTCCGTACGATGACGGTGACGACCGGACGGCGACGGGAGCGGCCTGGTGTTCTACCACTTGCTCAAGTACGTGTTCCTCGGCCCGCTGCTGCGGCTGCTGTTCCGGCCGCGGATCGAGGGGCTGGAGAACGTCCCGGCGGAGGGGGCCGCGATCATCGCCGGCAACCACCTGTCCTTCTCCGACCACTTCCTGATGCCCGCGATCCTGAAGCGGCGCATCACCTTCCTGGCCAAGGCCGAGTACTTCACCGGGCCGGGGCTGAAGGGCCGGCTGACCGCCTTCTTCTTCCGCAGTGCCGGGCAGATCCCGGTGGACCGGTCGGGCCGGGACGCCGGGCGGGCCGCGATCCGCGAGGGGCTGGGGGTGCTGGCCCGGGGCGAGCTGCTGGGCATCTACCCGGAGGGCACCCGCTCGCACGACGGGCGGCTGTACAAGGGAAAGGTGGGAGTGGCGGCGATGGCGCTGGGTGCCGGGGTGCCGGTCGTCCCCTGCGCGATGGTCGGCACCTTCGAGATCCAGCCGCCCGGGAAGAAGATCCCCAAGATCCGGCGGGTCACCATCCGTTTCGGCCGGCCGCTGGACTTCTCGCGGTACGCCGGGATGGAGGGCGAGCGGGCGGTGCTGCGGGCCGTCACCGACGAGATCATGTACGCCGTCCTCGACCTGTCCGGCCAGGAGTACGTCGACCGGTACGCCGCCGAGGTCAAGGCCGAGGAGGAGGAAGCGCGGAAGAAGGCCCGGCGCAGGACGCGCTGAGCCTTCTCCCGAGCGGTGCGGTGCGGTGTGCGGGCGCGGCGTCCGGCGGGGCCGGGCGCCGCTCCCGCGGGGGCCTCCGGGTCAGCGGACGGCCGGCAGCTCCTCGCGCGCCGGGAAGTCCGACGCCGGGGCCGCCGCGCGCGACTTCGCGGCGGCCGGGGCGGGGGCGACCGGGGCGGCGTGCGGAGCGCACACCACGTTCTGGGCGTCGACCTTGCCCTGGAGCAGGTAGGCGTCCACCCGCGCGTTGATGCAGGGGTTCACCAGGCTGGTGACGCCGTGCGAGCCGGCGCCCTGCTCGGTGATCAGGCGCGAGCCGGCGAGGCGGCGGTGCAGCTCGACACCGCCCTTGTACGGGGTGGCGGCGTCACGCTCGGCCTGGACGATCAGCACCGGCGGCAGACCGCGCTTGGCGCCGACCTCGATCGGCTTGTGCTGCTTGGACTTCCAGGTCGCGCAGGGCAGGTTCATCCACGCGTTCGACCAGGTCAGGAACGGGTACTTCTTGTGCAGCTCCGTGTTGTCCCGGTCCCACTTGGCCCAGCTGGTCGGCCACTTGGCGTCGGCGCACTCCACCGCGGTGTAGACCGCGTTGCCGTTCTCCGAGGCGGCGTTGCCGACGGTGTCTGACATGTCCGGGGTGACGGCCTCGATCAGCGGCTTCTCGTCACCGGCGGCCCAGGCGCTGAAGGCCTGCGCGACCGGGACCCACGAGGAGTCGTAGTACGGGGCGCTCTGGAAGAAGCCGATGAGCTCGGCCGGGCCGGCGACGCCGCCCAGCGGCTTGGCCTTGGCCTGGGCGCGCAGCTGCTGCCACTTCGCCTCGACCTCGGCCCGGGTGTCACCGAGGTGGAAGGAGGCGTCGTTCTTGGCGACCCAGTCCTGCCAGTCGTTCCAGCGCATCTGGAAGGCGACGTCCTGGCCGAGGTTGGCCTCGTACCAGATGCTGTCCGTCGAGGGGTCCACCACGCTGTCGACGATCATGCGGCGCACGTGGGTCGGGAACAGGGTCGCGTAGACACCGCCGAGGTACGTGCCGTACGAGACGCCGAGGAAGTTCAGCTTCCTCTCGCCGAGGGCGGCGCGGATGACGTCCAGGTCGCGCGCGGTGTTCGGCGTGGTCATGTGCGGCAGCATCTCGCCGCTGCGCTCCTTGCAGCCGTCCGCGTACTCCGCGGCGAGCTTGCGCTGGGCGGTCTTGTCGGCCTCGGTGTCCGGGACCGGGTCGGCCTTCGGAACCTTGACGAACTCCTGCGGGTCGACGCACGAGATGGGCGTCGAGTGCCCCACTCCGCGGGGGTCGAAGCCGACGAAGTCGTACGCCTTGGCGGTGTTCACCCACAGGGGCGAGTTGGTGGTGGACCGGCGCGGGAAGCGCATGCCGGAACCGCCGGGTCCGCCGGGGTTGTAGAGGAGCGCGCCCTGGCGCTCCTCCTTGGTGCCGGTGCTGGTGGCGCGGTCCACCGCGATGTCGATGGTCTTGCCGAACGGCTTCGCGTAGTCGAGCGGAACCTTGACCCAGCCGCACTGGATGGGGGCGGCGAGGCCCCAGTCGGCAGGACAGTCCTTCCACTGGATGCCGGCACGGGCGGCCCGCGCGGCGGCGATCTGGACGCCGAGCGCCTCCGGGACCGGGCTGCTGCCCGTGGTCGCCGCGGCGGCCGGCGGGGCGAGCAGCAGGCCGGCGGCGAGTGCTCCGGTGATCAGAGTGGCAGCGCTCCCCAGCGCTGCTTTGTGTATCACGTGGTCGTTCCCCCTGGATCGGGCCCGGCCGTGGGCGGACGGGTCACATCGGGTCGGTCGTGCGTCGGTCGTGCGCATGTACAGGGGATCTTTTCGCCTGACCTACACCTGACAACAGGTCAAGGTCGCGTTCTTTGCCAACCCGATAACCGGCACGGCATGTACCGCTCAGCGGTGTCTGGTTCGTCCCAGCTTCGCCGAGCGGTCACCAGCCGTACGTACGACACGCCGCGTCGAGGAGCCCGCGCAGCCGCAGCGCGTCCGGCGCAAGTACCGTGACCAGCACGGCCGGTCCGGCCAGCGGGGTCACCGCGGCGAACTCCCCCAACACCGCGGCGGCCGGCGCGTCCCGGACGAACCGGGGGTCCACGACCAGGAGCTGACCCACCGCCCGGTGCCCCGCGAGCCCCGCCGGGCCGTCCCAACCGCCGGGCGCGCCCGGACCGCAAGCGAGCTCCTGGTCCAGCAGCGGGCGGCCGTCCCGGAGCACGGTGAGCCGGCTGCGCAGCAAGCCCGGCTCCTCCCCCGTACGGCCGAGCACCTGCTCCTCCCTCAGCAGCAGTCGGGCGCCGGGGGCGAGTTCGGCGCGGGTCCGCACCCGCAGGTCGCTGCCGCGCACCGAGACCAGCGGCTCGGGCAGCCAGCGCACCGCCGCGCCCTCGTCCGCGGTGATGCGCACGTCGTACCGCGCGGGCTCGCCGCCGCGGCCGGGCAGCGCCAGGGTGGCGGCGGCCGAGGCCAGGGCCAACCGCGCCCCGGGCCCGGCGGCGGCCTCCACCGCGAGGTGGTCGCCGCCCAGCGGGGCGCTCATGGCGCCGACCAGCATCACGCCGGCCTCGGTCCCGGCGCCCCGGATGCGGCGCAGCGCGAGCGGCCCCTCGCCGGTGAGGACGGGGAGGGCGGTGCCGCCGCGGCCGTCGGCGGCGGCGCGGATCCGGGCGGTGGCCCGGAGCCCGGTCGGGGGCGGGGGCGGGGCCGGGGGTGTGGCGGGGCGGGCGCCGGCCGGGGCGAGGGGGCGGGCGCCGGCCGGGACGGCGGGGGGCGCAGAGGTCACCGTACGGCCCAGGCGGCGAGCCGCTCGCGGACCCAGGCGGCCACGGGGGCGACCCCCGCCGCACCGCGCAGGGACTGGAAGGTGACGGGGAGGTCGCCACGCTGCTCGGCGGCGTCGCGGGCCATCCGGTCCAGGTCGGAGCCGACGTGCGGCGCGAGGTCGGTCTTGTTGACGACGAGCAGGTCGGCCGTGGTGACGCCGGGGCCGCCCTTGCGCGGGATGTCGTCGCCGCCCGCCACGTCGATGACGAAGATCTGGGCGTCGACGAGGCCGCGGGAGAAGGTGGCGGTCAGATTGTCCCCGCCGGACTCGACGAGGATCAGGTCGAGCGGGGCGGTCTGCCGGTGGGCTTCCTCCAGTTCCTCCACGGCCTCCAGGTTGGCGGAGATGTCGTCGCGGATGGCGGTGTGCGGGCAGGCGCCGGTCTCCACGGCGGTGATCCGCTCCGGCGGCAGCACGGCCTCGCGCAGCAGGAACTCGGCGTCCTCGCGGGTGTAGATGTCGTTGGTGACGACGGCCATGGACAGTTCGGTGCGCAGGGCGCGGCAGAGCGCCGCGACGGTGGCCGTCTTGCCGGAGCCGACGGGTCCGCCGAGCCCGATGCGCAGGGCGCGGCGCGAGCCGTCCGCCCGGAGGGGCTCGGCGCTGTGGGTGTGGCGCTCGGGGTAGGTCGTGCCGTGGTCGAGGTGCATGGGCTGGGGTCTCCCGGGGTCGTGGAGGTGGTCAGAGGCGTGGGCGGCACGGAACGCACGAGCGTCGGAGCCTTCGGAGCCGTGGGCGCCGTCGGAGCCCTCAGGACGCGAACAGGCGTACCGGCCAGGCGGCGTGGATCTCGGCCGCGACGTCCAGCAGGGGCGAGGAGGCCGCGGGCAGGGCGTCCGGGCCTTCGCGCCGGGCCCGGTGCGCGGCCCGCGCGGCCCGGTCGGCCACGTCGTCGAGCTCGGGGGCGAGGCGGGCCAGGACGCCGCTGGCCCCGAAGGGGTCGAGGCCCAGCAGCCGCACGGTCGCGGTGGCCGGCCCGCCGATGCTCTCGTACGCCGCCACGTGCGCGGCATCGAGCGGGCCGAGCCCGGCCGCCCTGGCGGTGAGCCCGAGCACCACGGGCTGGTGCGCCCCGCGCGGGAACGCCGCGGCCAGGGCGTCGAGTTCGGTGGCGGGCCAGGTGGCGCGGGCCGCCCGCAGCAGCTGTCGGCCGAGCCGACGGGCGGCGGCGCGCAGCGCGGGCGAGGGGGTGCGGGCGTCGGCGGCGGCGTCGAGGACGGCCGGGTCGAGTCCGAGGGCAGCGGCCGCGGCGAGGGCTGCGGCGGTGAGCCCGGCCGTGTGGAGGCGGCCGCGGCAGAAGTCCTCCAGGCTCGCTGCGTCGTGGATCCGGCCCGCCTTGCAGGCGGCTTCCGCCCCGCCGGAGTGGGCGTGCCCTCCGGCGGGGAATCGGCCGTCGGCGAGGACGAGCAGTGCGGCGCGGCCCATCAGAAGAGGAAGTACCGCTGGGCCATGGGGAGTTCGGCGGCGGGTGCCGGCTCCACGGCCTCGCCGTCGATGGTGACGGTGAAGGTGTCGGCGTCGACCTCGACCCTCGGCATGGCGTCGTTGTTGCGCATGTCCGCCTTGGTCACCTTTCTGGTGGTCTCGATGGGCACGAACTCCTTGCCGAGCGCGAGCCGTTCGGGCAGGGCGTCGTCGAGGGCGGCCTGCGCGGTGAAGTTGACCGAGTTCCGTCCGGGGGCCAGGCCGCGGCCGCCGAACATGGGGCGGGGCAGTACCGGCTGCGGGGTGGGGATGGAGGCGTTGCCGTCGCCCATCTGCGCGTAAGCGATCTGGCCGCCCTTGATGACGGTCTCGGGCCGGACTCCGAAGAAGGCCGGGTTCCAGAGCACGAGGTCGGCGAGCTTGCCGGTCTCCACGGACCCGATCTCGCGGGCGAGCCCCTGGGCCACGGCCGGGTTGATCGTGTACTTGGCGACGTAGCGGCGGGCCCGGTGGTTGTCGGCGGGCCCGTCGCCGGGCAGGAATCCGCGCCGGCGCTTCATCACGTGGGCCGTCTGCCAGGTGCGCAGGACGACCTCGCCGACGCGGCCCATGGCCTGGGAGTCGGAGGAGATGATGGAGATCGCACCGAGGTCGTGCAGGACGTCCTCCGCGGCGATGGTGGAGGGCCGGATCCGGGACTCGGCGAAGGCGAGGTCCTCGGGGACGGACGGGTTGAGGTGGTGGCAGACCATCAGCATGTCGAGGTGCTCCTCGACGGTGTTGACGGTGTGCGGCCTGGTCGGGTTGGTGGAGCTGGGCAGTACGTTCGGCTCGGAGACCACGGTGATGATGTCGGGTGCGTGGCCGCCGCCCGCACCCTCGGTGTGGTACGCGTGGACGGTCCGTCCGGCGACGGCGGCGAGGGTGTCGCCGACGAACCCGGCCTCGTTGAGGGTGTCGGTGTGGATCGCGACCTGGGCCCCCGTCTCCTCGCAGACGCCGAGGCAGGCGTCGATCGCGGCCGGGGTGGCCCCCCAGTCCTCGTGGATCTTGAAGCCGAGTGCGCCGCCGCGCAGTTGGGCGTGCATGGCCTCGCGTGAGGTGGTGTTGCCCTTGCCGAGCAGGCCGATGTTGACGGGGTAGGCCTCCAGGGCCGCGAACATGCGGGCGAGGTGCCAGGAGCCGGGGGTGATCGTGGTGGCCTTCGTGCCCTCGGCGGGTCCGGTGCCGCCGCCGACCAGGGTGGTGATGCCGGAGGCGAGGGCCTCCTCGACGACGGTCGGGGAGATGAAGTGCACGTGGGCGTCGATGGCGCCGGCCGTGACGATCTTCCCGTTGCCCGCGATGACCTCGGTCTCGGGGCCGATGACGAGACAGGGGTGGACGCCGTCCATGGTGTCCGGGTTGCCGGCCTTGCCGATGCCGCAGATCCGGCCGTCGCGGATGCCGATGTCGGCCTTGACGATGCCCCCGTGATCGAGGACCACGGCCCCTGTGATCACCGTGTCGGGGGCGCCCTCGGCGCGGGTGGTGCGGGCCTGCCCCATGGACTCGCGGATGACCTTGCCGCCGCCGAAGACGGCCTCGTCGCCCGAGCGCCCCGGGCCGCCGCAGAGGTCCTCCTCGATCTCGACGAAGAGGTCGGTGTCGGCCAGCCGGATCCGGTCTCCGACCGTCGGCCCGAAGAGGTCGGCGTACGTCCCGCGTTCCAGCTCAGCCATCGAGCGGCCCCCCTGTCTCCCCGCGCAGCCCCCATACGGTGCGCAGCCCGCCGAGCGGTACGAGTTCCACCTCCACCGGGATGCCCGGCTCGAAGCGGACGGCGGTGCCGGCGGCGACGTTGAGCCGGAGTCCACGGGCGGCCGGGCGGTCGAAGTCGAGGCCGGGGTTGGCCTCGGCGAAGTGGTAGTGCGAGCCGACCTGGACGGGCCGGTCGGCGGAGTTGAGCACGGTCAGGCGGGTGACGGGGCGGCCTTCGTTCAGGCGCACCGGGCCGTCCCCGTGGACGATCTCACCGGGGATCATGAGGCTGCCGCCCTTCAGACGATCGGGTCGTGGACGGTGACGAGTTTGGTGCCGTCCGGGAAGGTCGCCTCGACCTGGACGTCGTGGATCATCTCGGGGATCCCCTCCATCACGTCGGCGCGGCCGAGCACGGTGCGGCCGGAAGCCATGAGCTCGGCGACGGTCCGTCCGTCCCGGGCCCCTTCGAGGATGTGCGACGTGATCAGGGCCACCGCCTCGGGGTGGTTGAGGAGGACCCCGCGCGCCTTGCGCCTCGCGGCTACGTCCGCGGCCACGTGGATGAGCAGTCTCTCCTGCTCGTGCGGTGTCAGGTGCACGCGTATCACCAGCTTCCAGGACGGGGTCGAGCGAGGGGCGAGCCGACCCTAATGGCCATCAGTGCCGTGTTGACCTGCCCGTTTCCGGGCCAAGCAGGTCTTGCCCCCATGCTGGGAAAGGCTTTCCGCCCCGAGTACCGCCGCTTTGCCGGCGGGCGGGTGATCATTGACGGAAGGCCGCGGCCGCCCACCCTAGGCGGCTCGCTTTTCCGTCGCGTTAACCCACGTTTCGGGCAGGCACCCGTTTCGGCCCCGGGACCGGCTCCGGCAGGTTCCGTATACGGCCGCCCGGGAGCCGCCCCGGAGGAGTCGCATGTTCCGCAATCCGGTCCGCCACATCACGTTCGACGCCCTGGACCCGTACGGGGCCGCCTCGTTCTGGTCCTCGGTGACGGGTTTCCCGATCCACCCGCACGACAGCGAGGGCGACGACGAGGTCCTGCTGGATCCGGGGCAGCCTGGGGTTCCGGGCTTGCTGTTCGTCCGGGTGCCGGAGGCCAAGTCCGTGAAGAACCGCGTCCACTTGGACGTCCAGCCGCAGACCGGCACCCGGGACGAAGAGGTCGAGCGGCTGATCGGGCTCGGAGCGAGGCTCGTGGACGACCGGCGCCGGGAGGACGGCACAGGCTGGGCGGTGCTCGCCGACCCGGAGGGCAACGAGCTGTGCATCGAGCGGAGCGCCTCCGAGCGCGCCTAGCCCGGCGGCCGGAAGACGGGCGCCGATCAGCACGTTCCGGCGGTGTGCGCCGGACTCCCGGCAGGCCAGGGCAGGGCGATCCACACGGTCTTGCCGCCGTCCTCGGTGGGGCTGACCGACAGCCGGCCGCCCGCCTCCGCGGTCAGCCAGCGGATGATGACCATGCCCCGCCCGTTGTCCTGCTGGACGGCGGCCGGGAGCCGTCGCGGCCAGCGCGGGTGGCTGTCGGTGACCCCGACCCGGAGCCACTCGCTCCGCTCCAGCCTGACGTCGACGGTGAAGGTGGGCGACTGACCGAAGGTGTGCTGTACGGCGTTGGTGGCCAGCTCCGAGACGATCAGCCGGACGCTGTCGGCGGTGTCGGCGTCGTCCGGCAGCCCCCATTCGAGGAGGACGTCCGTGACGTAGCGGCGGGCGGCGGCGACCGAGGCGGGATCGCTCGGCAGAGTGACGGATGCTTCCTGATGGTCTGCCATGGCGACGGTCCCTTTCCCACCCGGGGCGGAACCGCCCCGGATCTGTGCTGGACGCCAGAGTGCCACCCCTCGTCCGGTGGGTGCGGCCGTTCACCCAAGATATGCATATATCTGTCGCCCGATGCGGTGAACTCTGCTACGGAAGAGCGTATTTGGACGGCAAACTGGTGCGAGCTGTGCCGGTGGAAGGAGGCGGGTATGCAGCATGGCCCCGCGGTGCGTCGGCGCAAGCTCGGCGAGGAACTGCGCACCCTGCGCGACCGTACCGGACTCACCAGCGGCGAGGCCGCCCGCATCATGGGCTGGCACCAGTCGAAAATCAGCCGTATAGAAACCGGCCGGAGCGGCGTGAAACCGGAGGACATCAGCCGCCTCCTCGACGCCTACGGGGACGTCGTCAGCCCCGAGCAGCGGGCCCTGCTGGAAGCCCTGTCGGTCTCGGCAGCCGGTCCCGGGCCCGGCGGCGACAACGGCCGCGGCCGCCAGTGGTGGCACGACTACCGCGGTCTGCTCCCGCAGGAGTACCGGGACTTCATCAACCTGGAGGCGGGGGCCCGGTCGGCCCGCACCGTGGAACTCTCCGTGGTGCCCGGACTGCTGCAGACCGCCGAGTACGCGCGGGCCGTGACCCGCGCCGCGCTGGGCGGGCTGCCGGAGCCGAAGGTGGACGCGCTGGTGGACGTACGGCTGGCCCGGCAAGCGGTGCTGCGGTCCGATCCGCCGCTGGAGCTGAGCGCCGTACTGGACGAGGCGGTGCTGCGACGGCAGATCGGGGGGCCCGGGGTGATGGCGGCGCAGCTGCGACACCTGGTGGAGGTGGCGCGGTTGCCGCAAGTGCGGCTGCAGGTGCTGCCGTTCAGCGTGGGGGGTCATCTCGGCCTGACCGGACCGTTCGTCATCTTCTCATTTCCGAACATTGCCGATCTGGATGTGGTGGTCCTCGACCATTTGACGAGTAGCCTCTATCTGGAGCGGAAGGAAGACCTCGAGGCGTACAGCGCCGCGTTCCGCACCATCCAGGCGCACGCCCTCCCGCCCCAGGACTCGTCGGATCTCATCAGCTCCCTGGCTGACGACGCGTAAGGAGGCACCCCCGTGTCCGCAACCCCCCTCTCCCCCGGCGGACTCCTCACCAGAGCCCGGTGGCGGCGCAGCAGCCGCAGTACCGGAATGAACAACTGCGTGGAAGCGGCCGTCCTCAGCGGCGGCATGCTGGCCGTCCGCGACTCCAAGCGGACGGACGGCCCGGCCGTGCTCTTCACCGGGCCGGCCTGGGCGGGCTTCCTCGCCTCGGTACGGGCGGACCAGCCCGTATGACGTCCTAGGTGTTCTGTCCCGGGAGGTTGTGGACGGGTGATGCAGGTCTCGGTTGAGGGATCTTGAAATGGGTGAGGGCCTTCTGGCCTGGTGTGGATTGCGAC
>NZ_JBHWJJ010000090.1:0-33956 GCF_042732005.1 Streptomyces sp. NPDC059851
CACGTGCCCGCACAGCGCGGTGAAGCAGGAAGCCCCCGGAAGGGTCAGCCGACCCACGCCGGAATCCCTGGACTTTAGGCCAGGGAGCACGTCAACCTGGCCCCATGCACAGTGAGACCGACGAGTTCCACGACGCCCTGCACTCGCTGCGCGTCTGGGACACCCAACTCCCCGCCTTCGACCCCGCAGCCGCGCCCGACGCGCCGGTGCCGCTGTTCCGGGAGTGGTTCGTGCACGCCGCCCGGGCGGGGCAGGTCGAGCCGCACACGATGGGCCTGGCCACCGTGGACGCGGAGGGGCGGCCCGACGTCCGGATCCTGATGCTGCACGACGCCGACTCGCGCGGCTGGCACTTCGCCTCGCACGCCACCAGCGCCAAGGGCCGCCAGCTGACCGGGCAGCCGGACGCGGCGCTGGTGTTCTACTGGCCCGCGGTGGGCCGCCAGGTCCGCGTCCGGGGCCGCGTCACCGCCTGCGACCCGACCGAGAGCCGGGCGGACCTGGCGGTCCGGTCGCGGGGCGCGCTCGCCGCGGCGCTCACCGGCCGGCAGAGCGAGGCTCTCGGCTCCGTACGGGAGCTGGCCGAGGCCTCGGCCGCCGCATGGGAGCGGGCCGGTGCGGAACCGGACGCCCCCGCCCCGACCTGGACGCGGTACGTCCTCGACCCCGTCGAGGTCGAGTTCTTCCAGGGCGACGCCGCCCGCCGGCACGTCCGCCTGCGCTACCGCCGCACGCCGGACGCCTCCGCCTGGGTCCGCGAGCTGCTCTGGCCCTGACCTCCCCCGCACCATCTGGGGTGACGCACGGCTCACCGCGGGCGGAACACCGGCACCCACACGCCCTCCGCCGCCTCGCGGAACGCCACCTCCAGCGGCATCCCGACGCGGAGGTCCGCCGGGTCGCAGTCGACGACCTCCGTCATCATCCGCGGCCCCTCGGCGAGGTCGACGACCGCGGCCGCGTACGGGACGCGCTGCCCGAACGGTGGCAGGTCGTTGCGGTGGACCACGGACCAGGTGTAGAGGGTGGCGCTCCCGCCGGCCCGCTCCCAGACGACGTGCTCCTCCCCCGCCCAGCAGAACGGGCAGAACTCCCGCGGGTAGTGGTGCGCCCGCCCGCACCGCGCACAGCGGCGCAGCAGGAGCCGCCCTTCCGCGGCCGCCTCCCAGTAGGGGCGGGTGAACTCGTCCACGTCCGGCAGGTCGTACCGCGGGCCACCGGCCGTCGCCCCCGCGCTCACCGGAAGAGTCCCAGCGCCGCGTCGAGGGACCAGGTCTGCCAGCCCATGGCGAAGAGCGCGACGAGGGAGACGAGCATCATCATCGCGTTCTGCCCCTGCTCCGCCCAGTCGTGGATCATCAGGAGCAGGTAGAGCAGGTTCAGCAGCAGCCCTCCCACCAGCGCGACCGGTGTGAGGAACCCGAGGACCAGGCCCAGGCCGAGTGCGAGTTCCGCGTAGACGACGACGTACGCCATCAGCCGCGGCCTGGGCCCGACGACCTTCTCGAAGCCTCGCGCCACGAACGGCCAGCGGTGCTTGCCCGCGACGTCGGCGGCCCATGCGATGCCGGTGCCGCGTTCGAACCACCCCTTCTTGTCCTTGTGGCGCCAGCTCTCCAGCCACCACAGGCCGAGGCCCATCCGGAGCACGGCGAGCCACTCCGCCCCACTGAGCCAGACGGTCTGCATCGGCACCCCCGCTTTCCCTCTCCACGAATCTGACGGTACGTCAGTTGAGCGGATCCCGGTCGATCCCGCAAGGCCCCGCCCGCCGGTACCCGCGCGCACCCGCACCCACCCACCGGGCCGGCACCCACCGGGCCGGCACCCACCGGGCCGGCACCCACCAGGCCGGCACCCGCCCGTCACCCGCATTCCGCGACGGCGCTCCACGCCCGCCGTGACCGATCCGCAATCGATTCCCTCCTTCTCCGAGACCCAACAACGCTGTGTGTCGATACGCTCACTCCTCATGCCCGGAGTCCCCGCCACGCCCGACATGACCACCCAGCCCCGCCCCGTGTACGTCATAGGGGCCGGGCCCGGCGGGCTCGCCGCGGCCGCCGCGCTGCGCGCTCGCGGGATCCGCGCGGTGGTCGTCGAGAAGACCGACACGGTCGGATCGTCCTGGCGCGGCCACTACGACCGCCTCCACCTGCACACCACCCGGCGGCTCTCCGCCCTGCCGGGTCTGGCGATGCCCCGCCGGTTCGGCCGGTGGGTGTCCCGCGACGACGTGGTGCAGTACCTGGAGAAGTACGCCGAGCTCCACGAGCTGGAGCTCGTCACCGGCGTCGAGGTGACCCGCATCGAACGCGCCCCGCACACCGACGACACCGAAGACGCCGAACCCACCAGCGGGCGCAAGCGCAAGACCGGCCGCAAGAAGAAGCGGAAGGCCGGCCGCCCCGAATCCGACGCCTGGCTCCTGCACGCCAGCGGCGGGCGGGTGCTCACCGGCCGGGCCGTGGTCGTCGCCACCGGGTTCAACCACACGCCCGCGGTCCCCGACTGGCCGGGCCGGGACGCGTACGGCGGCCGGCTGCTGCACGCCCGCGACTACCGGAACGCGGAGCCGTACGCCGGCCTGGACGTCCTCGTGGTCGGCGTCGGCAACACCGGCGCCGAGATAGCCGTCGACCTCGCCGAAGGCGGTGCCGCGCGGGTGCGGCTCGCCGTGCGGACCGCCCCGCACATCGTGCGCCGCTCCACCGCCGGCTGGCCCGCCCAGCGCAGCGGGATCCTGGTGCGGCGGCTGCCCGTGCCGCTCGTGGACCGACTGGGCCGGCTCATCGCCAAGGCGTCCGTCCCGGACCTGTCGGCGTACGGGCTCCCCCGCCCCACCACCGGCCTGTACAGCCGGGTGGGGCAGGGGGCGATCCCGGTGCAGGACGTCGGCCTGATCGACGCCGTCCGTGCCGGACGGGTCGAGCCCGTCGCCGCGGTGGACTCCTTCGACGGCGCGGAGGTGGTGCTCGCCGACGGCTCGCGGATCGCCCCGGACGTGGTGATCGCAGCCACCGGGTACCGGCGGGCCCTGGAGGGCCTGGTCGGGCACCTGGACGTGCTCGACGAGCGCGGAAGGCCCCGCACGCACGGCGCGCGCACCCTGCCCCACGCGCCGGGCCTGTACTTCACCGGCTTCAGCAACCCCATCAGCGGAATGTTCCGCGAGATGGCGCTGGACGCCGAGAAGATCGCCAAGGTGCTGGCCCGCCGCCTCGGCGTCGGCTCAGCGAGTCGGAGCCGGGACGAGGCCCTGCCGGACACCGGCCTCCGCCCGGTCGACCCCCTCGCCTGACCGAGCTCGCTCCCGGCCCGGCCGCACCCCCGGCCCACCCGCGTCCGCCGCCCCTTCCTCGCCGCCGTCCCGCCGCCTGGCCGCCGTCCGCCGCCTGGCCGACTCCTTCCCCTCCCTCAACCTCGACCGAATCCACCCCTGGACCCGCGCCTCCCGCATCTGTCACCGTTCCCTTCCACACATCTCCTCCACCACCTTTCCTGCACCGCAGTGTTCCTGACGGCATGTCAGTTCAGTAATCTGGTCCTGACCGAGAATCTGACTACACGTCAGTAATCGCCACTGAAGCTGGTCGTCCATCGAGCAGGGAGCGGGCGAAGCGATGCTTGGATCTACTCACGGCACCCTGACCACCGACTTCCGCGCGCGCGTCGAGGCCTGCGGGGAGACCCCCCGGGAAGCCGTCCACTCCACCGCACCGGCCTCCGCCGAGGATGCGATCGCCCTGGACGTGAGCGGACGGCCCCTCGACTCCGAGGTACCGGACCTGGACCGGTTCTTCCGGCCCGGGTCCGTCGCCGTCATCGGCGCCTCCGACGCCGACGGCAGGCCCCACACCGGCATCACCCGGCAGCTCATCGCCTGGGCGGAGCGCGTCGGCGCCCGGATCCACCTCGTGCACCCGACCCGCACCACCGTTTTCGGGCTGCCCTGCCACGCCTCGGTGGCCGCGCTGCCCGAGCAGGTGGACCTGGCGGTGCTGCTCGTCGGCGACCCCGTCCCGGTGATCGAGGAGCTGGCCGAGGCCAAGGTGAAGTTCGCCGTCGCCTTCGCCTCCGGCTTCGCCGAGACCGGCGATGCGGGCGCGGCCGCCCAGGCGCGGCTCGCCGCCGCCGTCCGGCGATCGGGCCTCCGCCTCCTCGGGCCCAACACCAACCTGAACGCCTTCCAGGAGTTCCGCGACGACCTCCCGGGCCCCGCCATCGCGCTGATCACCCAGTCCGGTCACCAGGGGCGGCCCGTGTACACCCTCCAGGAGCTGGGCATACGGCTCTCCCACTGGGCTCCCACGGGCAACGAGGCCGATCTCGAAACCGCCGACTTCATCTCCTACTTCGCCGAGCAGCCCGAAGTCGGCGCGATCGCCTGCTACGTGGAGGGCCTCAAGGACGGCCGGTCGTTCCTCCTGGCCGCCGACCGGGCCGCCCGCAACGGGGTCCCGGTCGTCGCCGTCAAGGTCGGTCGCACCGAGACCGGCGCACGGACCGCCGCCTCCCACACCGGCAAGCTCACCGGCGCGGACGCCGTCGTCGACGCCGCGATGCGCCAGTTCGGCGTCATCCGCGTCGATGCCCTGGACGAGCTGCAGGACACCGCCGCGCTGCTCGCCCGGGCCCGTCGGCCCCGGGCCGACGGGGTCGTCGTCTACTCCATCTCCGGCGGCACCGGAGCCCACTTCTCCGACCTCGCCACCGAGGCCGGCCTCCACCTGCCCACGCTCCCGCAGGGCAAGCAGGACGAGCTCCACCAGTGGATCCCGGACTACCTGAACGTCGCCAATCCCGTCGACAACGGCGGCCACCCGGTCGGCGACTGGCGCGGCCGGAAGATCATCGACGCGATCCTCGCCGACCCCTCCGTGGGTGTGCTGATCTGTCCGATCACCGGCCCCTTCCCGCCGATGAGCGACCGGCTCGCCCAGGACCTGGTGGACGCCGCCGAAGAGACCGACAAGCTGATCTGCGTGGTCTGGGGCTCGCCCGTCGGCACCGAGGACGCCTACCGCACCACCCTGCTCGGGTCCTCCCGCGTGGCCACCTTCCGCACCTTCGGCAACTGCATCACCGCCGTCCGCGCCTACCTCGACCACCACCGCTTCACCAACGGCTACCGGTCCCCCTTCGACGACGCCCCCCGGACCCCCTCCCCCTCCCACCGCAAGGCGCAGGCGCTGATGCGCCCGGGCCAGCAGCTCAGCGAGCACGCGGCGAAACAGCTGCTGCGGGCGTACGGCATCCGGGTCCCGCGCGAGCAGCTCGTCACCAGCGCGGCCGCCGCGGTCCGCGCGGCGGGCCTGGTCGGCTACCCGGTGGTGATGAAGGCCTCGGGCCCGCAGCTCGCGCACAAGACGGAGCTGGGGCTGGTGAAGATCGGGCTGACCTCGGCGAGCCAGATCCGGGACGCGTACCGGGAGCTCACGGACATCGCGCGGTACGAGAACATCCCGCTGGACGGGATCCTCGTCTGCCAGATGGTGCGGCGCGGGGTCGAGATGTTCGTCGGCGTCACGCAGGACGCGCTCTTCGGCCCGACCGTGACGGTCGGGCTGGGCGGGGTGCTGGTCGAGGTGCTGCACGACGCGGCGGTACGGGTGCCGCCGTTCGGCGAGGACCAGGCCCGGGCGATGTTGGCCGAACTCCGCGGTCGTGCCCTGCTGGACGGGGTCCGGGGGGCGCCCCCGGCCGATGCCGACGCGCTGGTCGAGGTCGTTCTGCGGGTGCAGCGGATGGCGTTGGAGCTGGGCGGTGTCCTGTCGGAGCTCGACATCAACCCGCTGGTGGTGCTGCCGCGCGGACAGGGAGCGGTGGCACTGGACGCCCTGGCCGTCTGCCGCTGACACCGCGGGCGGCGGCGCAGCCCCGACGGCCGGGGCCCGGGCCGCTGCCCGTACCGCCCGCGCAGGCCCCACGGCCCCCGCGACCCGTTCCCTCCACACCCCGAACCGGAGCGACTCACCCATGACCGACTCCCCCCGAGCCGAACCCCCACCGGCCACACGCCCCCTCGACACACGGGTGCGGCACCGCACTGACAACGGGGTCTCGTGGATCACCCTCAACCGCCCCGAGGCCATGAACGCCGTGACCTGGGACCAGCGCGAACGCATCATCGCGCTGCTCGCCGAGGCCTCCGCGGACCCCGCCGTCCGGGCCGTCGTCCTCACCGCCACCGGCCGGGGCTTCTGCGCGGGCGCCGACCTGCGCGGCGCACCCGCCACCGGCGGCGAACGGGTCGCCGGCGATGTGGCGCGGATGATCCGGCTCGGGGCGCAGCGCCTGATCACGGCCGTGCTCGACTGCGAGAAGCCGGTCATCGCCGCCGTCAACGGCACCGCGGCCGGCATCGGCGCGCACCTCGCGCTCGCCTGTGACCTGGTGGTGGCGGCCGAGTCGGCCCGCTTCATCGAGGTGTTCGTCCGCCGTGGCCTGGTCCCCGACGGGGGCGGCGCCTACCTGCTCCCGCGCCTGGTGGGCCCGCAGCGCGCCAAAGAGCTGATCTTCTTCGGGGACGCGGTCCCGGCGGCGGAAGCCCAGCGGCTCGGCCTCGTCAACCGGGTGGTCCCCGACGGGGAACTGGAGGCGTGCGCCCGGGAGTGGGCCGAGCGCCTGGCGCAGGGCCCGACGCGGGCGATCGCCCTGGCCAAGCAGCTGGTCAACGGCTCCCTGGACGGCGACCGGGCGGCGGCCCTGGCCGCGGAGGCCACCGCTCAGGAGATCAACATGACGACGGCCGACGCGGCGGAGGGAGTGGCGAGCTTCGTGGAGCGCCGCACACCGAAGTACCTGGGCCGCTGACCCGGCCCCGGCTCCCCCTCCCCCACCTGGCCGCCGACTACCCGCTACATCTGCGGGTTGGGCTTCAGCAGGGCGAACACCGCGTCGAAGGGGTCCGCCAGCCAGGCGATCCGGCCGACGTCCGGCACGTCCGTCGAGGGCATCAGCACCGTGCCGCCCGCGTTCACCGCGGCCGCTTCGGTCGCGTCGGCGTCCGCCACGTGGAAGTACGGCACCCAGCGCGGCCGCTCCCCGCCGCTTCCTCCGTCACCCATCGGGGCGATCCCGCCGAACGAGCCCTCCTGCTGGTCGCCCTCCTCGACGCTGAGCACGCGGTACGTCATTCCGGGCGCCTGCATCTCCTCGCCGCGCCAGCCGAAGAGCCCGCCGTAGAAGGCGAAGGCCGCGGCGGGATCCGGTACGTGGAGCTCGACCCACAGCAGCGCGTTCTCAGCGGACGCCACCTCGAACCCGGCGGTCTTCCCGGGCTGCCACAGCGCGAACTCCGCGCCCTGCGGGTCGGTGGCCTGGGCGAGCCAGCCCTCCGCCATGGCGTCCTCCGGCTCCATGCGGATCCGCCCGCCGCCGTTCTTGACCGCCTCGACGGTGTCCCGGACGTCCGGGGTCATGAAGTAGACCATCCAGGCCGACTTCGCGCCCTCCTCGGTCAGCTGACCGAGCCCGGCGACCGTCTTGCCGTCGCGCTTCAGGAAGCCGTACCCGCCGGCATCGGGCCCGGCGGAGACGTGGTCCCAGCCGAAGACCGCGCCGTAGAAGGCGGCGGTCGCGGCGGTGTCGGGCGTGCCGAGGTCGAGCCAATTGGGCGAGCCCTTGCGGAAGTCGGTTCCGAGCACGGTTCCTCCTGTGGGTGGGGAAGCTGGGTGTGTGCGCACGGCGCGCGGATGCGCGTACGGGTGCGTACGGGTGCGGGTGGGTGCGGGTGGGTGCGGGTGGCGGTCCGGGGCCACCTTGCCCAGGCCGACCCGGCGGTGCCGCTCCGCCTGCGCCCACGGCCACGACCGATTCCTCCGTTCGGCCGAACCCCTCCCCTCCGCACGGGCTCGCGCACATGGCTTCACATCTGACGATCCGTCAGTTTCAATCGGTGGTGTGATGGGACACGCAGGGATGGCGGCCACCGTCGTCCGGTACCTCAGGTCAGTCGGCCCACCGGGTTCCGGCCCCGGCCCCGGCTCCGCCGCATACGAGCCGGAGCCCTCCGTCCTGCCCCGACCCGACCTGCGGGCCGTCGGCGAGGACGAGCGCGCGCCCGTCGGCCCCGCCGAGTTCCGGACCGTGCTCGGGCACTTCGCCAGCGGCGTCACCGTCGTCACCGCCCCGCCCGGCGGGGGCGACGACGGCCCGGCCGGCTTCGCCTGCCAGTCCTTCGCCTCGCTGTCGCTGGACCCGCCGCTGGTCGTCTTCATGGTGGGCCGTACGTCCACCAGCTGGCCGCGGATCGCCCGCGCGGGCGTGTTCTGCGTCAACGTCCTCGGCGCCGGGCAGGGTGAGCTCTGCCGCCGGTTCGCCGTCAGCGGTGCCGACAAGTTCGCCGGGGTCCCCCACTCCCCCGCCCCCGCGACCGGATCCCCGCTGCTCGACGGGGTTCCCGCCTGGATCGACTGCCGGATCCACGCCGTGCACACCGGCGGCGACCACCTGATCGTGGTCGGCCGGGTGGAGGCCCTGGGCGCCGGCGCGGACGAGGGGCCGCTGCTGTTCCACCGGGGGCGCTTCGGCCGGCTCGCGGACGACGCCTGACCCGACGGCCGGACCTCCCCAGCCCCACTCCCCCGCCCACTGCCCCCACCGCCGCCACTCCCCCAGCAGCCGTACGCCCCTCCGGTCGGCCGGAGGGGCGTACGGCGTGCACGGCGGGCCGGAGCTCGGGAGCGGTCCTGCGCCGGCCCGTGCACCCGTTCAGAAGGTGAGCACCCCGCGCGCCACCCGCCCGTGCTTCGCGTCGTCCACCGCCTTCGCGAAGTCCTCGACCGGGTAGACCTCGGTCACCAGCTCGTCGAGCAGCAGCTGCCCCTTCCGGTACAGCTCCGCGTACAGGGCGATGTCCCGCTGCGGCCGCGAGGACCCGTACCGGCAGCCCATCACGGTCTTGTCGAGGTACATCGACGACACCCGGAAGGACGCCTCCTCGGTGAAACCGGGCACGCCCAGCAGCACGGCCTGCCCGTGCCGGTCCAGCAGGTCGATCGCCTGGCGGATCAGCCGTACGTCGCCGACGCACTCGAAGGCGTGGTCCGTGCCCGTCGGGAGGATCTCCTTCACCGCCGCCGGCGCGTCGGCGACCGCCGAGGCGTCCACGAAGTGCGTGGCCCCGAACTGCCGGGCCACCGCCTCCTTGGCCGGGTTCGCGTCCACGGCGACGATGGTCGTGGCCCCCGCGATGCGGGCCCCCTGCAGCACGTTGAGCCCGATCCCGCCCGCGCCGATGACGACCACCGAATCGCCCCGGTCCACGCGCGCCCGGTTGAACACCGCCCCGACACCGGTCAGCACGCCGCAACCGATCAGGGCGGCCGAGGTCATCGGGACGTCGTCGGGGACCTTCACGGCCTGCACGGCCTTGACGACCGTGCGCTCGGCGAAGGCGGAGTTCGAGGCGAACTGGAACAGCGGCTTCCCGCCGCGCGAGAAGGGCTGTCCCGGCATTCCGATCGCCTTGCGGCACATGGTCGGCCGGCCCCGGTCGCAGTCGGCGCAGGCCCCGCAGTTGGCGAGCGTCGACAGCGACACGTGGTCCCCGGGTGCCACGTGCGTCACCCCCGCCCCCACTGCCTCGACGACCCCGGCTCCCTCATGCCCCAGCACCACCGGCGGGGGGAACGGGATCGTCCCGTCGATCACCGACAGGTCGCTGTGGCACAGCCCGGCCGCCGCTATCGCGACCAGGACCTCGCCCGACCCCGGATCGCGTACCTCCAGATCGTCCACCACCCGGGCCTGCTTGCCGTCGAACACGACGCCCCTCATGCCTTCACCGCGCCTCTCTGGGCAGGCCGAGCACCCGCTCGGCGATGATGTTCCGCTGGATCTCGTCCGAGCCGCCGTAGATCGTGTCGGCGCGGGTGAACAGGAACAGCCGCTGGTCCTCGTCGAGCCCGGGCCCGTACGGGAGGTCCGGCGCCCAGGCCGCGGGCCCGGCCGTGGCCGCCGCGCCCCGGACCGCCACCGCCAGCTCGCCGAGCCGCCGGTGCCAGCCGCCCCACAGCAGCTTGGCCACGCTGGGCGCGCCGGGACCGCCGTCCGCGGCGCCGGCGGTACCGAGGGTGCGCAGTGCGTTCCAGCGCATGGTGCGCAGCTCGGCCCACTGGCGTACGAGCCGGTCGCGGAGTACGGGGTCCCCGGCGCCGGCGGCGCCCCCGGTGGCGGCGGCGTACGCGGCCAGGACGCGCTCCAGTTCCGCCGCGAAGCCGATCTGCTGGACCAGGGTGGAGACCCCGCGTTCCAGTGCGAGCAGGCCCGTGGCCACCGTCCAGCCGTTGCCCTCCCCGCCGACGACCTCTGCGGCGACCGCCCCGTCGAAGAAGACCTCGTTGAACTCCGAGGTCCCCGTCATCTGCCGGATGGGACGCACCTCGATCCGGCCCGGCTGGTCCATCCGTACGAGGAGGAACGACAACCCCCGGTGCCGTCGGGACCCGGGCTCGGTGCGGGCGAGCACGAAGCACCAGTCGGCGTCCCGGGCCAGCGAGGTCCACGTCTTCTGGCCGGTGACGCGCAGCCGGCCGTCGGCGGTGTCCCGTACGGCGGCGGTCCGTACGCCCGCGAGGTCGGAGCCGGCCCCGGGCTCGCTGTACCCCTGGCACCACAGTTCCTCGCCGCGGGCGATGCCGGGCAGGAAGCGGTCGTGCTGCTCCCGGGTGCCGTACGTGACGAGGGTGGGGGCGAGGAGGTTCTCGCCGATGTGGCCGACGCGGGCGGGGGCGCGCGAGGCGGCGTACTCCTCGGCCCACACGACCTGCCCGGTCAGGGAGAGCCGCTGCTGCCCGTACGCTCCGGGCGGCAGGTCCCAGCCCTGGCCGATCCAGCCGCCGCGGCCCAGTTCGCGCTCCCACGCGCGGCGCGTCCCCACTCCCTCGTGTTCGCTGCCGGGCCCGCCGAGTCCGGCGGCCTGCGCGTACGGGCCGGTGAGGTGTCGCGTGAGCCAGGCCCGGGCACGCCCGCGCAGCTCCTCGTTCTCGGCGCCGAAGCTGAAGTCCACGGTGTACCGCCCCTTCTAGGCGTTGGGGCGGTCCTTGGCGGCCGCCGCCTTGGCCATGGCCTCCAGCTGCGCGAGCATCGGCATCGGGTCGGTGCCGACGGTGCCGGGCAGGAAGTCGGCGATCTTCGCCGGGGTCCAGGGGCCCTCGGCGTATCCGGCGCGCAGTTCGCGCGGCTGGGCCCAGACGGCGATCTTCGGGCCGGCGATCGTGTAGACCTGGCCGGTGATGCGCTCCCCGCCGGCGGCGACGGCCCTGTCGCTGAGCAGGTAGGTGACGAGGGCGGCGACGTCCTCGGGCTCGCCGATCTCCTTGAGCTCCATCGGGACGTTGGCCGACATGCGGGTGCGGGCGACGGGGGCGACGGCGTTGGCGGTGACGCCGTACTTGTGCAGGCCGAGGGCGGCGGAGCGGACGAGGGAGATGATGCCGCCCTTGGCGGCGCTGTAGTTGGCCTGGGCGACGGAGCCCTGGTGGTTGCCGCTGGTGAAGCCGATGAGGGTGCCGCAGCCCTGGCGGCGCATGACGGCGGAGGCGGCTCGGAAGACGGTGAAGGTGCCCTTGAGGTGGGTGGCGAGGACCGGGTCCCACTCCTCCTCGGACATGTTGAACAGCATCCGCTCGCGCAGGATGCCGGCGACGCATACGACGCCGTCGACGCGGCCGTACCGGGTGAGCGCGGTGTCGACGACGCGCTGACCGCCGTCCATGGTGGAGATGTCGTCGGCTACGGCGACGGCCTCGCCGCCCGCGGCGAGGATCTCCTTCACCACGACCTCGGCTATCTCGCTGGTCGGAGCGCCGCCGTCGATGCCGACGCCGTAGTCGTTGACGACGACCCTGGCGCCCTCGGCAGCGGCAGCGAGGGCGACGGCGCGGCCGATGCCGCGCCCGGCGCCGGTGACCGCCACGACCTTGCCTGCCAAGAAGTTCCCCACACCGACCCCTTCCCGCGGTTTCTGACGGACCGTTAGATTTTATGGGCAGCCGGACGCCGCCGCACAAGCCCGCCGCAGCCGCCAATCACGGCAGAGGAGCTGATGAGACCGTGGCCCTGCCCGCCGAGTTCCACGAGATCGCGAAGCGCGTCAACAACTGGGGCCGCTGGGGCGCCGACGACGAAACCGGCACCCTGAACCTGATCACCGACGCGGTGGTACGGGCCGCAGCCGCCGAGGTGCGCACGGGGCGCAGGATTCCGCTGGCGCTCCCCCTGAAGGAGGACGGCGTCCAGGCCGGGCTCATCCCCGGGCGGATCAACCCCCTGCACACGATGGTCCGGATCAACCAGGAGCTGTTCGGCCCGGGCACGGTGGCGTGCAGCGACGACTCCGTGACCATGGGGCTCCAGGCGGGCACCCACTGGGACGCCCTGACCCACGTCTCCCACTCGGGCCGCATCTACAACGGCCGCCCCGCCGACAGCATCACCGCCCACGGACGGGCCGAGTTCAGCGGGATCGACAAGGCGGCGCCCGTCGTCTCGCGCGGCGTCCTCCTGGACGTGGCCCGCGCCAAGGGGCTGGACCGGCTGCCGGGCGGCCACGCGGTGACCCCGGAGGACCTGGCGGAGGCGGAGGAGTTCGGCGGGACGACCGTCCGGGCGGGGGACGTCGCCCTGGTCCGCACCGGCCAGATCCAGGTCTACCTGGCCGGCGACAAGCACGGCTACGGCTTCCCCTCCCCGGGGCTGTCCGTCCGCACCCCGGAGTGGTTCCACGCCCGGGACGTGGCGGCCGTCGCCAACGACACCCTCACCTTCGAGGTCTTCCCGCCGGAGATCGAAAACCTGTGGCTCCCGGTGCACGCCCTGCACCTGGTCGAAATGGGCATGCACCAAGGCCAGAACTGGAACCTGGAAGAGTTGTCCACAGCCTGTGCAGAAACGGGCCGCTACGCGTTCCTCCTCTCCGCCATGCCGGAACCCTTCGTCGGCGCGGTCGGCACCCCGGTCGCCCCGGTGGCCGTCCTGTAGACCTGGTGGCACCGCCCGAGCGGCCTCTTCCTCCACAGTCCGGAGCGCATCCATGCCCGCTTTTAAAGCGGGGTCACTGCGGCTGGCGGCTCCTGGACGGCCGTCAGGGCGCGGCTGCGGCGTGCGGACAGGTCCGGTCGGCGCTCGATCTCCGTTTCGGCGGCCCAATGGGGGAGCCAGTACTGGAGGTGGCCGATCTCGTTGCTGCTGAGGGCTGCGGCGAGAGCGCGGCTCTCGTGCCCCTCCATCTCGTCCAGGCGGTGCGGGGCGATGGCAGCCATGATGGCGTCGCTCTTCCAGCAGCGCAGTTCGGCCTCGCCCAGCAGCTCCGGGGCGCCCACCATCGACAGGCTGAAGTCGGACAGTTTTCGCGGGGCTTGGTTCTCGTCGACGGTGGTGCAGACAGGCTTCAGGCGGCTATGGGTCTCGGCCAAAGCTGCGGCGGGCTGGGCAGGGCGGAAATGAGTGGCGGTCTATCGATGTGGCCTGTCCTGTGCGAAGTATGGGCGGGTGTCCATTTGAGCCAAATCGAAAAATTCTTCGCGGAATGAGGTATTCCGTGGTTAGCGTCTGGTTCGCCTCGGGGGGGAGGCCTAGCACAACGTCTCCTCCCTTGTCATGCCCTCACACAGGGCCAACGAGAGAGGGAAGGGGTCATGCGTACACGGCGCAAGAAGGCAGCCAGCCTGATGGCAGGTGTTGCGTTCCTCGGGATCGGCGGCATCACGCCGGCAAACGCAGGCGTCACCGCGGAAGGCCAGTTCGAGTCCCACATCTCGTGGTGGACGGCTCCGACGGAGTCCCGCCGCTGGTGGGACAACAACAGCACTGGGGACTACACCGGCATCTACTTCCAGGGATGCAAGTCGGATGACGACCACTACGGCTACGACTACGCGTCACTGACCCTGTGGAAGCACATCCCCCGCGCCCCGGACCACAACAAGGGCACCCGGAACAACCATTGCGGGTGGGTGGACTACGGCGACCCGAACGACCAGGGTGACTACTACTTCTCGCTGTCGGACGTCGGTAACGGCGACTACATCAACATCGACTACGTCAAGGTCGCCTGGTAGACGCAGGACGGATCAGAGGTCGGATTCCCGAGCCGCAAGGGTGCCGCCTGGTAGAGGCGGTGCCAGAAACACAGAAGGGGGATCGAGTGAAGATCGGTTTGAAGTCGTGGGCTGGGGCGATGGCCGGTGTCGCGCTGTTGGGTGCGGTGTCGGTGACTCCGGCGCACGCTGGCGTGACGGCGGAGGGTCAGTTCGAGTCGTCCATCAACTCGTGGCGGGCTGGTAACGAGTCGCGCCGCTGGTGGGACAACAACAGCACCTCGGACTACACGGGTATCTACTTCTCGGGCTGCGAAGCGGACGGCGGCGGCGGATTCAACTACGCCGGGCTGACCCTGTGGAAGGACATCCCTAACGCTCCGGACCGTTCCAGGGGAACCCGCACGAACTACTGCGGGTGGGTGGACTACGGCGACCCGAACGAGCAGGCCAATCACTACTTCTCACTGACGGACGTGTCCCATGGCACGTACATCTCCGTCGACTACGTGAAGGTCGCCTGGTAATAGGGATGTTGAACAATTAGTACGAGGGTCCCGGTGGAATCAGCACCGGGACCCTCGCCCGTCCACTGTCCCATGACCAAAGCCATCCCGCTGGCGGCGGGGTGGCGGATTGTGCGTTCCTCCATGTCTCTGGTTTTTGATCACGTTTCGTTTCGGTACGGGAAGACACCCGTTTTCAATGACTTCAGTCTCCGGATTGATGCGCGGGCGACGGTCCTCCTCGGCCCGAACGGAGCCGGCAAGTCCACACTGATGGCCATCGCCGCCTCCCACCTGCGCCCCTCCTCCGGGTCGGTCACCTTCGACGGAGGCACCACAAAAGGCCGCCATCTGGCCGCCTACCGCAAGCGTGTGGCGTGGATCCCCCAGCAGATCACCCCCGTACCTGGGCTGACCGTACGCGAACAGGTCGCCTACGCGGGCTGGCTCAAGGGCATGCCGAAAGACGCGGCATGGAAGGCATCCGAGGAGGCGCTGCGCCGCGTCGACCTCACCCGCCTCGCGGAGCGCAAAAGCCACCAGGTGTCCGGCGGGCAGCTCCGCCGCATGGGAATCGCAGGGGCACTGACCCACCGCAGTGAACTGATCTTGATGGACGAGCCGACCGCCGGCCTGGACCCCACACAGCGCCTAGTGTTCCGTGAGCTCGTTGGTGACCTCGTCGGCAGTGTGCAGGTGATCGTTTCCACGCACCAGACCGAAGACCTCGCCGACCTGTATGCGCACGTGGCCGTCCTCGCTCACGGCAAGATCTGCTTCCAGGGCAGCCCTGCCGACTTCCACGCTCTGGCACCGTCCGCCACACGCGGACGGGAGCAGGCCGAAGCCGCCTATGTGATGCTCGTCGGACGGGAGATCTGACCGATGCGTATCGCCACTCTCCTGCGGTCCTCGTCCGCCGGACTCATGCTCGTCTTGCTCGCTGGCTACGTCCTGCTGCTCCTGTCGGAGCCGATCACCATGGGCACCATCCCCGGTTACGGGCCGTCCGTCCTCGGCAACGCCTCATACACGATTCCGTTCGCCGCTGCCGCATGCGCGGCGAGTGGAGCGTGGGAAGGCGCACGCCTGCGCCGGGGCAACGTCTTCGGGCAGACTCCTTCCCGCAGCCGGCTCGCCATCGCGCTGCCGCTGCTGGCCCCGGTGTGGGCGATGGGCGTAGCCGGGATGCTCATCGCGGTCGGTGTCGCGGTCTCGGCCGCGGGAACGCTTCCGCCTTTCTCCCACCTGGGCATGTTCGTGGTGTACGTACTGCTGATGGTGGCGGCCACGCTGGCCGGATACCTCCTGGGCGGCCGTCTTCCACACCTTGCGGCCGCACCGTTGGCGATGGTCGCCGGGTTCTGCCTGACCGCGTTCCCCGCCTCCTGGGACACGCCGTGGCCCCGCCACCTGGTCGCCGGCGCCTACGACAGCTGCTGCTCGGTCGGATCGGTCATCGACCCTGTGGCCGTATGGGCGCCGCTCCTGTTCACCGGTGGGATCATCGCCGCATGCCTCCTCCTGATCGCCCAGGCCAGCCGCTGGAAGCCTCTGGCCGCCCTTATCGCCGCGTCCGTGGCCTCGGTGTCCCTGGTCGTGAACATGGGCTATAACCCGGTCACCGACCGGAACTCCGACGCCCTGGTCTGCGACACCGCCGGCGTCCCGGAAGTATGCCTGTGGCCCGAGACCCCGGGACGCTCCCGGATCGTGGCAACCACCCGTACCTACAGCAGCCGCCTGAAAAACGCCGGGCTTCCCATGCTCTCCTCCTTCACCCAAAACCGCGACCTCAAGCCCGGACAGGCCCGCTTCGGAGGCAAAAGCCAGGTTCGCGAGCAGGACATAGCGGCCAACCTCACCAACACCCTCTTGCCTCCCATCCCCGAATGCGCCCGAACCAACCACAAGTACCCTGCATACCCCGCCCGGGGACCGCTCACCGCATGGCTGACTGCCATCGCCACCCAAGCTCCCCCTGCGCCGGTCCAGGGCAGCGTCTCCCCCGACGATGCAAAACTCGCCCAAAAGGTTCTCACGCTACCTTCCGACCGTCAGCACACTTGGTACGAAACGAACCGGGCCGCGCTCACCGGCTGCGACCAGAAGCCGGCTCTGAACCCTGAAGGAGCAGGCCGGTGAACTGGTGGGCCGCATCCCGTAACGTCCCCACCCTCACTGCCGTCACCGCTGTGACGGCCGGCACAGGCCTGACATTCGGACAGAGCCGCATCCCGGTACCCGCGATGGTCGGCGGGGCCGGACACTTCCTTCTCGCCGCGCTGATCACGGTGATTCCCGCCGTGACATGGCTCGCCTTCACCGGCCGCGCCCGGGACGCCACTGAAACAGTCGCCGTGCGGGCGGTCCACCGCTTCGATACCTCCCTCGCCACCGCCTGCGCAGCCCTCGCCCTGGGCATGGCCGTTCTCGGACACTTCGCGGGCGCCAACAGCGTGGCCTTGGCAATCGGCCGGAATACCGCCTTTTATCTCGGGGTGGCGCTCATCCTGAACCCCCTCACCGGCGCTCGGATCGCAGCCCCAGTCCTTACCGCTATACCCTTGGTCCTCGCCGTCGCAGGATGGAAGAGCGGCGGCCGTGGAGCACAGCCGTGGGCTGTCGTCCTGCACGCCGCAGCCAGCATGCCCGCCTTCCTGGCCGGCGTCGCGGTCCTGTTTGCCGGGGCGACGTTCAGCAGTTTCAAGCCGCCGGGCCGGGCTCTCTAGGGGACCGAGCTCCACTGACAGTGATCACGTGAGTGCTGGTTCTGCCGCTGGGCCTGACTCGCCCTCTGACGGTGTGGGCGAGGGAGCCAAGGCAGCGGTGAGCGCGGCGATCGTGTGCGTCGTACGGGATCGGGGCGTGGGTCCACCCTGCGGCGCGCGGCCGCCGGTCCGCACCCCCTCGCCCGTACGGGCTCCTTGCTCAACGGCGGAGGAAGCCGCGCCCGGCGGCTCACGCCAGCCGGAACCACACCGCCTTGCGGTCCGGCCGGGCGCTGACGTCCCAGTCGTCGGCGTACGCCGCCACGAGCGCGAGCCCGCGGCCGTGCGTGTCGAGCCGGCCAGGTCGGTCGTCGCCGCGCCCGTGCGGCGGCCGGTGCCCGGCCGCGGAGTCGTACACGGAGACCGTGACGCGGCCGCCTGACAGCACCACCTCGACGGTGATCTCCCGCGTCTCCGTGTGCTGGTGGGCATTGGTCACCACCTCAGAGGTGCACAGCCGGGCCCGCTCCGCGAGCAGCGGGTTTCCGGCGCCGCGCAGGACCGACACCACCCAGTCCCTGGCGATGCGGGGTGTGTCCGGCCGGCTCGGAGCCACCATCCGGTAGGTGAGGGCGTCGCCGGCCCCGGGCTCGGCGGGGATCAAGACGCTCGTCTTCATGCTGCTTCTCCCAACGCGGTACGAGTTCGCGCGCCCCGCCGTGCGCTGCGTGCCGTGGCTCCGGCCGCCCCCGGGCAGCGCGCGCCAAGGCGCGCTCCAGCGGCTGCACTTCGGTCTTGTCGCGGTACGACGCGGTGCGACTCCAGACTGTAGCGATTCACGTACAACGCGTTGTACGGTTTGGGAAAACATCACGCGCAAGTGGACCTCGCCCGAGGCAACCGGCCAAGATGTGACCAACAGGAGGGAGTCCCATGCCGCCGAGGAAGGCTCCAACCGCCCGTCAGCGCCGGTTGGGAGCCGAGCTCCGAAAGATCCGTGAGCACGCCGGAATCTCGCTGACCGACGCAGCGACCCAACTGAGCACCGACCGCACCACGATGAGCAACGTCGAGAGCGGACGGTTCGGAGTCAGTAGCGAGCGAGTGCGCGCCTGGACGACCTACTACGGCTGTTCAGATGACACCTACGTCGAGGCACTGATCTCCATGGCGCAGGAACGGGGGCGCGGCTGGTGGGACGACTACCGCGACGACCTCTCGGCCGGCCTGCTGGACCTCTCCGAGATGGAGCACCACGCCGCCGCCATCCGCGTCGTCCAGATCATGCACGTGCCCGGCCTGCTCCAGACCGAGGACTACGCCAGGGCCGTCTTCGAAGAGGCCGTACCCTCCCTGCCGTCCGTGGTCATCCGGCGGCGATTGTCCCACCGCATGAGGCGCCGGGACGTTCTCGACCGCAAGGACCGTCCACAGTTCACTTTCCTGATCCATGAAGCCGCCCTGCGGATGAGGTTCGGCGGCGCGAAGGTCGCCGCGGGTCAGCTCGATTACCTACTCCAGCAATCCGAGCGGGAGAACGTCACCGTTAGGGTGATCCCGTTCACCGTGGGCGGGTTCCCCAACGCCGGCAGCTCAACGCTCTATGCCTACGGGCCCGTTCCGCAGCTCGACACCGTCCAGACGGACACGCCGAGCGGCCCCGCATTCCTCGACGCCGAGACGCGCCTCGCAAACTACCGCGCTGTGCTGGACCGGACCGAGGAGCGGTCGTACGACCCAGAACGGTCTCGCGATTTCATTCGCGAGGTGGCGCAACAAGTGTGAGGGCGTGAGAACAGTGGAGATTCAGTGGCGCAAATCCTCCAGATCGACTGACGCGGAGGGCAACTGCTTGGAAGTGGCGGTGAAGGACGGCGAGGTCCTGATCCGCGAGAGCGACGACCCGGGCGTCATCATCCGGACCACCCGGGCCAAGCTCCGGGCATTCATCGATGGAGCCGCTGCCGGCGAGTTCGACGACCTCGCCTGAGCGGCACCGCCCCCACCTTGACCCCCTGCCCACCTCGGGCGGGGGGTCAAGACTCTCCGCCCCCCGTCACCTCGGCAGACGCCAGTCTCACCCGTTAGACGTCAAACGGTTGATACCGATTCGTCGCCAGCGTTAATGTCGACGCACGTCGCGCCAGCTGCATCGCCGCGACACGACCCTGCCCAGCCTTGCGCCAGTTGGGACGGGTTCACCGTTGCCCCCTCTCAGCTGCTCGTCAGAGTCAGAGGGGGCAACCCGCCGCATCGGCAGGAGTACAACGCATGTGCCACACACGCCCTCAGCACTCCCCCACACGCTCCGACCGGCCCGCTCGGGACTGCACGGTGGCGATCCGCACCGGGTACTGGTTCGAGGCCGTCTGCCATCGGGACGGCGACGACCGGTGTCCCGAGCTGCTGTACCGGACCATGCTGGAGACGCCCGAGCGGGCGATCCGGCTGGTCCGGATGCAGATCCGGACCACGCATCCGTTCGACCTGTCCCCCGCCGAGGTCGACCGCGCGCTCGCGTGGGCCGACGGCGGCGGCCGGGTCCAGGCCCTCGCCGCCCTGCACCGCGGCGAACCCGCCGGGTTCAGCATCGTGTTGCGTGACGGGCGCCGTCCCGAGTGGCGCGTCCTGCCCGTCGGTCGCCTCACACTGACCGTTCTCCACCCCTGACCAGCGGCCGATCCGCCCCCGGGATGCAGCCCGCAGGCCGATGTCCCGTTCGCAGGGCGGTGGTTAAGTTCGGGGCATGGAAATCTCACGGGGGAAGGCCGAAGGCGGTGCGCGGCAGGTCGGGGCCGGGTACCGGTGGCAGACGGCGGCGCTCTGGATCGGGGCCGGGCTGGCCACGCTCGTGCTCTCGAACATAGTGCTGCGGGTGCCGCTCGGGATCGGTGACCAAGCGTTCGGGCCGGGCCCGCTGCTCGTCGTGATCGCGCTGGCGGTTGCCACGGTCCTGGTGCGGCGGGCGCCGCTCGTCACTCTTTCGCTGATGTTGGTCACCGCGTGCGCGCTGATATTCGTGACGAACACGCCGGAGATGACGTTCGTCCCGGTGCTGGCCGCCGCTGTGGCACTCGGTCGCGTCGCCTCCTCCCGTCCCCGACGGGTGGCGCTGACGGCGGTCGCCTTCACCGTGCTGGCCGTGCTCCTGGGGCAGCTCGCCCGGCCCGTCCTCAGCGACTCCGCGCTCGCGCTCGTGCAGAACCACCCCCGGCCCGTCCTCGTGGGCCCCGCGCTCGTACTCGCGCAGAGTCAGCTGCCGATCGTCGTACTGGCCTGGCTGATCGGCGACTCGGTGCGGCGCAGCCGCGAGACCGCCGCGCAGGAACAGGCCCGCGCCACCGAGCAGGCCCTCTCCGAGGAGCGGCTGCGCATCGCCCGCGAGCTGCACGACCTGGTGGCCCACAGCATCGGCATCATCGCCATCCAGGCCGGAGTCGGCAGCCGAGTCATCGACAAGCAGCCCGGACAGGCCCGCGAAGCCCTGCAAGCCATCGAGGCCACGAGTCGGGACACCCTGGCGAGCCTGCGCCGCACGTTGGTGGCGCTACGTCGCAGCGAACCCGCACCGCTGGCCCCCGCGCCCGGGCTCGACGGGCTGGAGCAGCTCGCGGCCACGACCGCGAGCGACACCGGGGTCCGGATCGAGGTGGTCCGGTCGGGGGCGCGGCGGCCCCTGCCCCAGGACATCGAGCTGGCCGCGTACCGGATCGTGCAGGAGTCCCTGACCAACGTGGTCCGGCACGCCGGGGCGGCCACCTGCAGGGTGGCCGTCGCGTACGGGCGGGGGGAACTGGCCCTGGAGATCACTGACGACGGACAAGACGTCCCGTCCGGGCACGGCGGCAGCGGCTTCGGGATCACCGGCATGCGGGAGCGGGCCGCGCTGCTCGGCGGCCGGTTCGAGGCGGGGCCCGTACCCGGGGGCGGCTTCCGGGTGACGGCCGGCCTGCCCCTCGATCCGGCCGACCCGCAGGACACCGGGGGCAAGAGCGAGAACGAGCACGAGCACGAGCACGAGTACGTGAAGGAAGGGAAGCAATGAGCGGGAGCATCCGCGTCCTGCTGGCCGACGACCAGCCGCTGGTGCGGTCGGGGCTGCGTGTCCTGATGACCGACACCCCGGACCTGGAAGTCGTCGGCGAGGCCGCGAACGGCGCCGAGGCGGTCCGGCTCACCGCCGAGCTCGACCCGGACGTGGTGGTGATGGACATCCGGATGCCCGAGATGGACGGCATCGAGGCCACACGTCAGATCACCGCTGCCCGCCCCGGCGCCCACGTCCTCATCCTCACCACCTTCGACGAGGACGACCACGTCTACGGGGCACTGCGCGCCGGTGCCAGCGGCTTCGCCGTGAAGGACATGGCGCTGGACGACATCCTGGCGGCCATCCGCGTCGTCGCCTCCGGTGACGCCCTGCTCGCGCCGGGCGTGACGCGCCGCCTGATAGCCGACCTCGCCGCGGCCCCGGCGCCCGCCCCGGAGCGGGTGCCGGTCGTCACCGAACGGGAGCAGGAGGTCCTGACGCTGGTGGGGCGCGGCCTGTCGAACAGTGAGATCGCGGAAAGCCTGTTCATCTCGGTGGCCACCGCGAAGTCGCACGTGGCGCGGTTGCTGACGAAGCTGGATGCGCGCGACCGGGTCCAACTGGTGATCAAAGCCTATGAGATGGGGCTGGTCACGCCGCCTCGATGAGGTCGCCCGGCAGCGGGCCCGGGGCCGGTGCACACGGGTGCGGTACAGCGGGTGGCGGCGTACAGTCGCGCACGCCCCGAGCGCGGCACGGCAGCCGCCACCCCCGCGACCCGCACTCGTCAAGGCCGTCCCTTGGCGTCCCCTCGCGACGAATCGCTCCACACCAGGGTGATCAACAGTTGACGAACCGTCAACACCTCGTTAGAGGTACACGCGCGGTTCCCGGATCGACCCGAAAGTTTCACGCGGGCCGTCCGTGCAGGTCGGAGGGGTTTCGGTGGCCTCGTCCGCGCGGTCGACCTCGCACCAGATCCGCTTGCCCGCACCCTCGCGCTGCCAGCCCCACCGGTCGGCCAGCCCGTCGACCAGCTCCAGTCCGCGGCCGCCGGTGTCCTCCCCGCAGGCCTGCCGACGGGACGGCGCACGGTCGCTGGCGTCGGCGACCTCCACTCGCACGCCCGGCCCGCCGAAGAGCATGCGCAGGACGGCCGGACACCCGGTGTGCACGACGGCGTTGGTGACCAGCTCGGAGATCAGCAGGATCAGCGTCTCGGCGAGCGGCTCGTCGTCCTTTATCCCGCACCCCGCCAGCCGGGACCGGGCCCACCGGCGGGCCCGGCCGACCTCGGCGGGGTCTGGCCCTACCTCCAGCTGCACCTGAAGCACCTGCACCGCTCACACCATCCGAACCGGCGGACACGTCGCCTTGTGACAGGACGGGATCACCGAACGTGATCCCTCTGTGCAGCAGCATGGTTGACATACAGTCACCACGACAAGCGCTTCAGGCATATTCCAGCGCGAAGATGGAGGCGTGGTGCATACTGTGCGGCGCTCACGCCGCGCTACCGCTCGCATTCCCGGGAGCGTACCGGAGCAGTCCTTCGCATCCGGGCCGCTTGGGGCCCTTCCAAGGACACAAACCGATATCAACTCTCTGTAATCGGACATGCGTCCCGCGTCAGGGGGTGGCGGTTGCCAGCAGGTCGTCCGCCAGCAGTCCTTCCGCCTCGTCGGCCGTCCGCCACTGCTGGGCCCGCAGCCAGGCCCGCTTCAGGTGCAGATGCACGTCGGCCTCCCAGGTGAAGCCCATGCCGCCGTACACCTGGAGGCAGTCCCGGGCATTGCCCACGGCGGTCTCGTCCGCGAGCACCTTCGCCCCCGCGATCTCCGCCGGGTCCGCCGTCACCGCGGCCGCGTACACCGCCGTACGAGCCAGCTCCGCGCGCACCAGCATCCCCGCGCACAGGTGCTTGACCGCCTGGAACGCCCCGATCGGCTGTCCGAACTGCTCGCGCTCCTTCGCATGGCGCACCGCCAGCTCCAGGGTGCGCAAGGCGCTGCCGAGCTGGAGGGCCGCGGTCAGCAGCGCCCCCACGTCGCGGAACGCAGCCGCCCGCCCGTCCGGTCGCCCCGCCGCGGCGCCGTCCGCCGGTGCGGGTACGGGTGCGGGTGCCGGTGCGGGGACCCGGTGCAGTGGGGTCAGCGGGTCCGCCGAGCGGACCGGCTCGCCCCTGCGCAGCAGTGCCGCCGGTGGCACCGCCGACCCGAGGACCGCATCCGCCTCGCCGAGGTGCGCCACCAGCGCCCCGCCGGTCACGGCCGCCCCGCCAACCCCCTCGCCTCCCGCCCCCACCAGGTCGAAGGCCGTGACCACCGCGGTGCCCAGGGCCGCGCCCGGGACCGTCCCGGCCGCCAGGTGTGTCGCCACCAGCGGCCCCGGCAGCAGTGCCCGCCCGGCCTCCTCGAAGACGAGCACCGTCTCCGCGAGCCCGAGCCCGACCCCGCCGTCCGCCTCCGGCAGCCGCAGCGCGAAGAACCCGGCCTCCCCCAGTTCCCGCCACAGCTCCCGGTCGACGGCCGCGGCGGCCGTGCCGCCGCCGGTCCCACTGCCCGCCGGGGCGTCCACGGCGGCCCGTAGCGCCTCCCGCCCGTACCGGCGCGCCAGCAGCTCCCGTACGCCCGCGCGCAGGTCCCGCTGCTCCTGCGTCGGCTGGAAGTCCACGCCCCTCACCGGCCCTTCGGAAGGCCGAGGATCCGCTCGGCGACGATGTTGCGCTGGATCTGCGAGGTGCCCGCCGCGATCGTGTACGACAGGGAGGACAGCCGCTCGCGCACCCACTCCTCGTCCAGCACCAGCGAGCCCGCGCCCAGCACCTCGGCGGCCGCGTCGTACAGTTCCTGCCGCGCGTGCGAGTAGGCGAGCTTGAACACCGACCCGCCGGTCCCCGGGACTCCCCCGGATCGCTGCGCCTCGCTCACGTTCCACTGGGTGAGCCGCCACAGTGCGCCGAACTCCGCGTGGAGCCGGCCCAGGCGGCGCCGCAGCACCGGGTCGTCCCAGCGGCCGTTCGCCCGCGCCGTGCGGGCGAGCTCGCCCAGGGTGCGCCGGCAGGCCACCACCTCCCCGACGAAGGCCGTGCCCCGCTCGAAGGAGAGGGTGACCATGGTGACCCGCCAGCCGTCGTTCTCCTCCCCGACCCGGTTGGCGACCGGGACGCGCACCTCGTCGAGGAACATTTCGGCGAACTCGGCGCTCCCGGCCAGGGTGCGCAGCGGCCTGACCGTCACCCCGGGGGCGTCCATGGGCATGGCGAGCCAGGAGATCCCCCGGTGGCGCGGGGCCCCGGGGTCGGTGCGGACGAGGAGTTCGCACCAGTCGGCGATCTCGGCGTGCGAGGTCCAGACCTTCGAACCGGTGACGACGTACGCGTCGCCGTCGCGGACCGCGCGCGTGCGCAGGGAGGCCAGGTCGGAGCCGGCGCCGGGCTCGCTGAAGCCCTGGCACCACACCTCGTCGCCGCGCAGGACGGGCGGCAGCCAGCGCGCCCGCTGTGCGGCGGTGCCCTCGGCGGCGATGGTCGGGCCCGCGTGCAGCAGTCCGACGAAGTTCGCGCCGACGTAGGGCGCCCCCGCGCGCTCGGTCTCCTCCAGGAAGATCAGGTGCTGGGTGGGGGTGGCTCCGCGCCCACCGGCGTCGACGGGCCAGTGCAGGCCCGCGTACCCGGCGTCGTACAGCCGGCGCTGCCAGCCGAGGTCGTAGGCGCGGCGGCCGGGCCAGTCGTCCGGGGACGGCTTCGGGGGCAGCTCGGGCAGCACCTCGGCGAGCCAGGCGCGCAGCCGGGCCCGGAACTCCTGCTCCTCCTCGGTGTACGCGAGGTCCACTACCGCCCCGCCCCGACCCTGTCGCGGTCCAGGTCGAGGCCGAGCATGCGGATGGCGTTGCCGCGCATCAGCTTGTAGACGGTCTCCTCGTCGAGGCCCTTGACGTGGTCGAGGGCGACTTCCTTGGTGTGCGGGAAGGTCGAGTCCACGTGCGGGTAGTCGGTCTCGAAGGTGGCGTTGTCGCGGCCGACGACGTCGAGGGAGGAGATGCCGTGCTTGTCGCGGAAGAAGCAGCAGAACATCTGCCGGTAGTAGTACGTGGACGGCGGCTCCGGGATCAGGTCGCGGACCCCGCCCCACGCCCGGTGCTCCTGCCATACGTCGTCGGCGCGTTCCAGGGCGTAGGGGATCCACCCCATCTGGCCCTCGCTGTAGGCGAGCTTGAGCTGCGGGAACTTCACCAGGACCCCGCTGAAGAGGAAGTCCATCATCGAGGCCATGGCGTTGTTGAAGCTGAGCGAGGCCTGGACGGCGGGCGGGGCGTCGGGGGAGGCGGCCGGCATCTGGGACGAAGACCCGATGTGCATGTTGACGACCGTGCCGGTGTCCTGGCAGACGGCGAAGAAGGGGTCCCAGTACCCGGAGTGGATCGAGGGCAGGCCGAGGTGGGTGGGGATCTCGGAGAAGGTGACGGCCCGTACCCCGCGGGTGGCGTTGCGGCGGATCTCGGCGACCGCCAGGTCGATGTCCCAGAGGGGGATGATGCACAGCGGGATCAGCCGGCCGCCGCTGTCGCCGCACCACTCCTCGACCATCCAGTCGTTGTAGGCGCGCACGCAGGCGAGGGCGACCTCCTTGTCACGGGCCTCGGCGAAGGTCTGGCCGCAGAAGCGGGGGAAGGTGGGGAAGCAGAGGGAGGCCTCGACGTGGTTGAGGTCCATGTCGGCGAGCCGGGCCCCGGGGTCCCAGCAGCCGCGGCGCATCTCGGCGCGGGTGATGCCCTCCAGGGTCATGTCGTCGCGGTCGAAGCCGACGGCGGCGATGTTCCGCTTGTACGGGAACTTCAGGTCCTCGTAGATCCACCAGTCGGTCGGCGGGCCGTCCGGGTCCATGGTGATCACGTACTTGCCGCCGCGGTACTCCAGCTCGCCGATGCCGGCGGTGAGCGGCTTGGGGCCGCGGTCGCGGTACTTGGCGGGCAGCCAGACGTCGAAGAGGTGTGCGGGTTCGATGACGTGGTCGTCGACGCTGATGATCCGAGGCAGTTGCATGGTGTCCCCTCACCGCGAGCCGGATCGAGCCGGATCGAGCCGGACCTGATGGGCTGATCTGATGGACCGTCAGGAAATGCGGTCGCTCCACGCTAGCCCCGCCACCCCTGGACCGACAAGCGCCCCGGCCCTACGCTCTGCCGCATCATCTGACTGACCGTCAGCAACACGGTCGAACGGAGGGCTGCCATGCCGGGAACGACGCGGACGCCGGCCGACACCGCGCACGAACTGGACGACTCCCCCACCCTCTGGGCACTCGTCACCCGCCGGGCGGAGCTGACCCCCGACGCCCCCGTCCTGATCCAGGCGGCCCCGGACCCCACGGACGACCGGACGGTCACCTTCGGCGAGCTGCGCGACCGCGCCGAGCGCGTGGCGGCGGGCCTGTACGGGATGGGGGTGCGCCCGGGCACGGTCGTCGCCTGGCAGCTGCCCACCCGGATCGAGACGGTCCTGCTCTCCCTCGCCCTGGCTCGGATCGGGGCCGTCCAGTCACCCGTGATCCCCTTCTACCGGGACCGCGAGGTGGGCTTCGCGCTGCGCGAGTCCAAGGCCGAGTTCTTCGCCGTCCCCGGCGTCTGGCGGGGCTTCGACCACACCGCCATGGCCGGGCGGCTCGGGGCGCGCGGCGTCTTCCGGGCGTACGGGGCCGCCGACCTCCCGGACGGGGACCCGACCGTCCTGCCCGCGCCGCCCGCCGACGGCACCTCCGTACGCTGGATCTACTGGACCTCCGGCACCACCTCGGACCCCAAGGGCGTCCTGCACACCGACCGCTCGCTGATCGCCGGCGGCTCCTGCCTCGCCCACGCCCTGCGCCTCGGCCCGCAGGACGTCGGCTCGATGGCCTTCCCCTTCGCGCACATCGCCGGCCCCGACTACACCGTGATGCTGCTGCTGTACGGGTTCCCTGCGGTGCTAGTCGAGAAGTTCGCGATGCCGGACGCACTGGACGGCTACCGGCGCCACGGGGTCACGGTCGCGGGCGGCTCGACGGCCTTCTACTCGATGTTCCTCGCCGAGCAGCGCAAGAACCCGTCCGAGCCGATCGTCCCCACCCTCCGCCTGCTCGCGGGCGGAGGCGCCCCGAAGCCGCCGGAGCTGTACCACGCGGTGGTCCGCGAGCTGGGCTGCCAACTCACCCACGGCTACGGCATGACCGAGGTACCCATGATCACCATGGGCTCACCGGACGACACGGCGGAGCACCTCGCCGCCACCGAGGGCCGCCCGCCGGCCCGCATGTCGATCCGCATCACCACGCCCGACGGCACCCCGGTGCCCGCCGGCGGGGAGGGCGAAGTCCGGCTGCGCGGCGAGGCGGTCTGCCGGGGCTACCTGAACCAGGACGACACCGCGGGCCCCTTCGACCCGGACGGCTACCTGATCACCGGCGACCTCGGCCGGCTCACTCCCGACGGCTACCTCGTCCTCACCGGTCGCAGCAAGGACGTCATCATCCGCAAGGGCGAGAACATCTCGGCGAAGGAGATCGAGGACCTGGCCCACCTGCTCCCGGAGGTCGGCGACATCGCCGTCATAGGCTTGCCGGACCCGGAGCGCGGAGAACGCGTCTGCGCCGTCGTGGAACAGCCGTCGGGCGCGGGACCACTGACCCTGCACCGGCTGACGGACCACCTCCGCGCCCAGGGCCTGGCCCCCCACAAACTCCCGGAGCAGCTGGAACTCCTCGAAGCCCTCCCCCGCAACGAGGCCCTGCGCAAGGTCCTCAAGTACAAGCTCCGGGAACGCTTCGCGTAGGCCGCGGGAGCGGACCGGCCGGCCGGCCGGAGGGAGCGGGCCGGCCGGAGGGAGCGGGCCGGCCCGCTCCGTGACGCCTCAGGCGTCCGGGGCCTCCACGCCGCAGTACGACGCGAAGGCGGCGAGGAGACCGTCCTCCGAGAGGCGGCCGTCGCCGTCCGTGTCCAGGGTCGCCGCCACCGCGTCCGCCACCTCCTCCGGGGTGCCCAGGACGCGCAGGACGCGGGCCGCCCCGGCCGGGGTCACGCCCGCGCCGTCCCCGTCGGCCACCGCGATCACCGCGTGCAGGAACGGCCGCGCGATCTCCGCGAACCGCTGCGGGTTGTCCCGCAGCCGCTTCGCCGCGCCGGTGATGAATTCCTGGCGGGTCACCCGCTGGTCGCCGTCGACGTCCGCGATGCCGGCCATCCCCTGCCAGAACGCCTCCGCGCCCGCGAACACGGCCTGGCCCTTCTCCGACCGCGGGGCCGTGCCGAATTCGGCCAGCACCGCCCTGGCGGCCGCGCTGAAGTCCTGGCGGTCGATATACCCGTTGCCGTCCTGGTCGAAGGTGGCGAATCGGGCGGCGATCTTGCGCTCGTATTCTGCGCTGTCCATATCGGGGGCTCCGCCTTCACATGTGCTGTGGGGTGCAGTTCAAGACAAGCCAGGAGCGTAAGCCCTTCACGGCCCGCGCGTTAAGCGAAGGTGTCAAGGAGGCTGCCGCATCGAACCCGCGCACGGGGAGCGCGGCGGGGCGCGCACATCCGTGCCCGTGTGCCGGACCCATGTGCCGCGCCGCACCCTTGCGTTCACACCCCGTCACGGCCCGTCCGCGGCAGGCCACTCTTCCAGGCGAGGTTGCCGCAAAACAGGCGGGCACCGGCCCGTGCCCATTACATTCGATGCGTCGACACACGGCTGGGGGCACGATGCCGAAGGACGCACCACCGCGCTGGGACCGCCGCATGCAGCAGCGGCTCGCCCGCGGCGAGGCCGCCGCACTCGGCGAGCTGTACGACCGTTTCGCCTCCCTCGTGCACGGCCTGGCCCACCGGGTGCTCGGTGACGAGACCGCAGCCGACCGGATCACCCGCGAGGTGTTCGGCTACATCTGGGAGAACCCGGACGCCTACGACCCCAAACAGGGCTCCATGCGCTCCTGGGTGGCCCGGATCACCCAGGGCCGGGCCGTCGCCCGGCTGCGCCAGACCGAACGGGGCCGCGGCTCGCGCGAGGAACTGGAACAGAAGGTGCGCAGCGCCAGCGCCGCCGCCCGCGCCGACTACATCGTCACCTCGATGCCCGCGCCGCTGCGCGCCGCCCTGGAACTCGCGTACTTCAAGCGGCGCGACTACCGGCAGGCCGCCGCCGACCTGCAGATCAGCGAGGACGAGGCGCGGCGCCGGCTGCGCCTGGGACTGCAGTTGCTGTCGACCGCCAACGTCCTCCCGCCGGGGGACGCCGACCCGCCCGGATATGGAACGCCCCGATGAACGGTCCCGACGACGGACGCGACGGACATGACGGTCATGACGAGCACGAGGGACCCGAGGAGCGGCAGGTCGGCGGCCCGCCCCGGATACCGGGTCCGCGCGGGCCGGCCGACGACCTCGACCCGCGGCACGCACCCCGGCAGTCCCCCCAGCCGCGGCCCGGAGAGGTGCCGCAGCCGCGCCCGGAACGGCCGCTGTCCCCCGCACGGCCCGAGCGGGCCCCCGAGCCCCGTTCGCACGCCGTGCTGAAGTCGTTGCTCGGCGCGTGGGCGCTGGCCGCCTGTTCCGCCGAGGAGGTCCAGGCGGTGGAGGCCCACCTCACCGAGTGCGCGCCGTGCGCGGAGGAGGCACTGCGGCTGCGCGACGCGGTGGGGCTGCTGCACCTGGAGGAGAGCCTGGACCTGAAGCCGCTGCTGCGGTCGCGGGTGCTGGAGGACTGCCTGGGCAGGCGGCCCGCCCGGATCCCGGTCCCCGCGTGGGCGCGCCCGTACGACACGGAGACCGCGCGGCTGGACGCGCTGCTGCGGGACTTCGGCGACTCCGAGTGGGAGACCCCGGTCCGGCTGAAGTGGTTCGAGGAGGAGCGCCGGCAGACCCGTCGAACGACGGTCGCCGGGGTGATCGGGCACCTGCTCACGGTGGACGGGATGATCGCGAGCGCGCTCGGCCTGGACGACCCGCTGGGCCCGGAGGCGGTGCAGGACCGCGGCCCGGCGGCCCGTACGGAGCGCTACTGGGACTCCGCGCGGGCCGCCGGCCAGCCGATCACCCGGCAGGTCCGCGAGCCGTGGCGGGAGCAGGGCCACGCGCTGGTGCGGACGGTGTCGTTCGCGGGGCGGGGGGTGGCGGAGCTGTCCGTGGACTACGGGCACTTCGCGCTGCCGCTCGGGGACGCGTTCCTGGAGCGGGCCTTCGAGTGCTGGGTGCACGCCTGGGACATCGCGGAGGCGGTGGACTACCCCTATGACCCGCCGTCGGGGCAGGACCTGCACCGGATGATCGACCTGGCGGCCCGGCTCCTGCCGAGCGCGCTGGCGCACCGCCGCCGGGCCGGGCTGGCGGCTCCGGCGCGGGGGCTGGTCGCGGCCGGGGCGCCCGGCCGGACCCTGCACCTGGAGATCGAGGGCTCGGGCGGCGGGAGCTGGGACATCGCCCTGGACTCGCCGGCCGCGAAGCCGTCGGCGGAGCACACGGTGGCGCGGATCGCGCTGGACGGGGCGGAGTTCTGCCAGCTGGCAGCCGGGCACATCTCGCCGGAGGAGGCGGCCGTCGGTCAGCACGGTGACCGGGAGGCGATCCGCGACGTGCTCTTCGCCGCCGCGTCCCTCAGCCACCTCTGAGCCGCCCGCCCGGACCTCGCCGGCCCTGCGGCACCGGCCCTGAACCGCCGGCCGGGCGGCCCGTGCGGGCGCCCGGGCCGGAGGGCCGTCAGGCGAAGACGACCGTGCGGGTGCCGTTGAGCAGGACGCGGTGCTCGCTGTGCCACTTCACGGCCCGCGCCAGTGCCTGGCACTCCACGTCCCGGCCGATCGCCACGAGCTGGTCCGGGGTGACCTCGTGCCCGACCCGCTCGACCTCCTGCTCGATGATCGGCCCCTCGTCGAGGTCGGCCGTCACGTAGTGCGCGGTGGCACCGATCAGCTTCACGCCCCGGGCGTGCGCCTGGTGGTACGGCTTGGCGCCCTTGAAGCTCGGCAGGAAGGAGTGGTGGATGTTGATGATGCGACCGCTGAGCTCCTTGCACAGGGTGTCCGACAGCACCTGCATGTACCGCGCCAGGACGACGAGCTCCACGTTCTCGGCGCGGACCAGCTCCAGCAGCTGCGCCTCCGCATCCGCCTTGGTGTCCTTCGTCACGGGAATGTGGTGGAAGGGGATGTCGTACGAGCGCACCAGCTCTTGGAAGTCGGTGTGGTTCGAGACGACGGCCGCGATGTCCACCGGCAGGGCCCCGATCCGGGTGCGGAACAGCAGGTCGTTCAGGCAGTGCCCGAACTTCGAGACCATCAGCACGATCCGCATGCGCTCGTCGGACCGGTGGATCTCCCAGTCCATCCGGAACGAGTCGCCGATGGCGGCGAAGCTGGCCCGCAGCTTCTCCACGGAAACGGGCGGCTCGGCCGAGAAGTGCACCCGCATGAAGAAGAGGCCGGTGTCGTGGTCGCCGAACTGCCGGCTGTCCTCGATGTTGCATCCGGTCATGAACAGGTAACTGGACACGGCGTGCACGATGCCCTGCTTGTCCGGGCAGGACAGGGTCAGTACGTACTGCTGGGGGGCCTGGGGCTGCGGGTGGTCGCTCATGGCACCACAGCCTTTCACACCGGGCGGGTGAGGATCCTCAGCAGTTCCAGCGAGCGGGGCGCCGCATCGGGGTCCTCGCCGTCCGCCTGCGCGAGCCGTACGTGCGCCTCGCGGGCGGCGCGCACCGCCTCGGGCCAGGAGGGGTGCTCCAGGTAGGCGGAGACGGGGGCGTCGGGGCCGACCTGGTGGAGGATGCGGAGCACGCGGAGGACGGCGGCGTCGACGAGGGTGGCTTCCTGCGCATCGCGGAAGATCGTGCCGACGTACTTCTCGGCGGACCAGCTGTCCAGCCAGGTGTCCTCGACGAGCCGGTAGACGGCGTCGGTGACGTCCCCGTATCCGTCGGCGCCCGCGAGCCAGACCTCTTCCTGGAAGGCCGGATCGGAAAGCATGTGCAGCGCCGAGCGCACATTGCTGCGCCAGCGCCACCACGGCATGTCGTTCAGGGGCATGCCGCCCATGGTGGAGGAGCGGCCGCCACGTGGGGAAGGGTTCTTCGAACCTTGGGCGAATGTCACGCTTTCGATCGTACGTTCCGGTCTGACGCGATCTTGAAGCGCCTGTGCAGGATCACATCCTTGTCATTCACCTGGATGTCACCGTTTGTTATGTCCATCTCACTTCCGAGTTACCCGTGGGGCGGAATGGTGCTGGGACATGACCGACCGGCGACGCACAACTCCCCTTCTCCGCACCGCGATTGCTGCCGCGACGGGCGCGTGTCTCCTCGTCGGCTGCGGCGTGCTCCCCGGGAGCTCGGGCGGCCCCGCGGACACCATCACGGTCATGACCTTCGCCCCGCAGGACACCAAGGCGACCAACATGCCGGGAATGACCGGCATGGCCAAGGCGTACGAGAACTGGGCCAACGCCGCGGGCGGGATCAACGGCCACAAACTGCGCGTGATCACGTGCAACGAGAAGAACACCCCGTCGGGCGCCGCCGACTGCGCCCGCAAGGCCATCGCCGAGAAGGCCGTCGCCGTCGTCGGCTCCTACAGCCAGCACGGAAGGGCCTTCATGGCCCCGCTGGAGGTCGAGGGCATCCCCTTCATCGGCGGCTACGGGGTCTCCGCCGAGGAATTCCAGAGCAACCTCTCCTTCCCCGTCAACGGCGGCCAGCCCGTGCTCCTCGCCGGCGCCGGCCGGCAGCTGGGCCGCGCCTGCAACCAGGTGGCACTGGTCCGGCCCGACACCCTCGCCGGCGACTCCATGCCGATCCTGCTCAACGCGGGCCTGAAGGCCGACGGCACCGGCAAGGCGGGCGAGGCCGCCGACATCCGCGCCGCCGAGGACTCCGCCGACCTCACGCCGCAGGCCCGCCAGGCCCTGGCCAGTTCCTCCGGCGGCAAGGACCGCGGCTGTGTGACGGCCGTGCTCGGCCAGCGCACCGAGACGTTCTTCGACGCCTTCCGCCGGGCCGACGACAAGCGCAGGAACCCGCAGATCGCCTCCGTGCTGGGCAGCGTCAGCCAGGCCCTCATCGACCGCACCGGCGGCCGGGAGAGCCCCTTCGAAGGAGCCCTCGTCACCAGCTGGTACCCCGTGTCGAGTGACCCGCTGTGGCAGCCGATGCGGAAGGTGATCTCCGAGCACGCCTTCGGCAACGACGCCGTGGACCCGGACGACAGCGGCACGCAGACCACCTGGATCGCGTACACCGTCCTCGGCGAGGCCCTCAAGCGCCTGAAGTCCGGCGAGGCCGTCACCCCGCACAAGGTGGCGCGCGCCTTGAACCAGTCCGAGCCGGTCCGGACCGGCGGTCTGACCCCCGACCTGAACTGGCGGTACGAGAACATGCGCGCCCTCGCCGGCTTCCCCCGCATCGTCAACGGGCGGGTCACCTTCCAGGTCGTCCAGTCCGGCCGGCTCGTCGCCCAGCAGGGCGAGCAGCCGATGGACATGACGCAGACCCTGGAACAGGCCCCCCGCGCCGCATGACACCGGCCGGCAGGCCTGGCGGCCGCCCGCGGGGCGCTAGATGTTCTGTCCCGGGAGGTTGTGGACGGGTGATGCAGGTCTCGGTTGAGGGATCTTGAAATGGGTGAGGGCCTTCTGGCCTGGTGTGGATTGCGAC